>JAVWKI010000033.1:0-13628 GCA_036638575.1 Anaerovoracaceae bacterium
TATTATTGTGGATAAGGCAGAGAAGGAAGCATACGATGCGATTATTCTAAGTTCAAAAGGAAAGTCCAACTTGGAAAGATTCCTAATGGGATCCGTATCAACCAAAATTGTTCATCATGCACCTTGTACAGTAATGCTCGTAAGATAAATCATTTATTTGTACGTTAACCCACAGTCATTAAAAGTGACTGTGGGTTTTTGTGATGAAAAGAAAATGAAAATACTTTACAATCAAATGAATATATGATATCTATTATAAATATTAAATTAAAAACAATAGAGTAAATTAATAAATTGAATAATTTTAAATTTTAAGCACAAGAAGTGGAGGAGTCACATGATTCGAATTGGGATTTGTGATGATAATAAACGAGAAATAATCAAAATAAGACAGGGGGTGGAAACCTATTTTTCGGAACATAGAGAACGGTCTTTTGAAGTAAAACAATTTGACAATCCGACCATATTTTTAGAAGAGATGGAAAAGAATATTGGTGGACTAGATATTTTGCTTTTGGATGTTTGCATGCCGGGCGTGCTAGGGACAGAGGTGGCAAGAGAAATACGGGCACAAGGAGACACTGCCGAAATCATATTTCTTTCTACCAGTACAGAATTTGCAGTGGAGGCCTTTGCGGTAAAAGCAACCCATTATTTAACCAAGCCCTTCACCCAAACAGACTTTAATGAAGCGATAGATCGTGCAATGGAAAAAATTGAAGGAAAGCAAAAAGTAGAAAAAATCGTAATACTGACGGAAAGCGGAATATTGCATCATGTGATAATCGGAGATATTTTGTATGTCGAAAGCTTTGCCCATAGACAGATTCTTCATTTAGAAGGAGGGGAGACGATTACAGAGGTAAGGCGTTCCCTAAAGCGGATTCTTGATGAGCTAGAGGAGCGAGCACCAAAGCAATTTTTTATTCCATATAAGGGATACGTGGTAAACAAAAGAAAGATAAAGGTCGTAGAGAAGAAGGAAATTATTTTGAGCAGTGATGATACGATTCCCATTCCTGTACGGAAGTTTAGGGAAATTCGAGATTTGTTTTTTGATTATGTTTTTTCGGAGGAGGAGGAGATGAAGGAATAAAAGCAAATGGAATTCGTAGATATTGCGAAAATAGAACGGCAGGTTAATCTTGGAGGTATGCAATGGTGTGGATAGAAGGGTAGAGTTTTTAGAAGACTTTCCGGTTTCCATGAAAAAAAACGGAGGAATTGGAACCCAAAGTGTGGTGAATACGGTGGATAAATATGGTGGTATGGTTAAGTTTACCCAAGTGAAGGATCAGTTTATTTGCCAAATCATTTTACCTCAAATAGCGCGATGAACAGAAAAGAAAACCCGAGGGTTTGCTGATGAACAGTAACCTCGGGTTTTTAGTATTTAATCTTTTTGGTTGGTCTAAACTCGTGGCTTCCTAAAGGCCATAAAGAATATTGCGCTGACCGCCATGAGCATTGGATAAAACATAAATGGAATGATTTTCATTGGAGATAAGTTGGTAAAGGCTGCAGCGGATAAAAGCTGCGCTCCATAAGGGATAAGCCCTTGGAAAACCGAAGTGAAAATATCCAATATTGATGCAGTTCTCACTGGAGAGATTTTAAACTCATCGCTGATATCCTTGGCAATTGGACCAGCCATAACAATGGCAATGGTATTATTTGCAGTGGCCATATCCACCAAGGAAGCAAGTGCTGCAATACCAAACTGTCCACCTTTTTCACTATGAATTTTAGACTTAATTAAATTCAAAATAAATTGGATTCCGCCATGAGCCTTAACTAAGGCGATAATCGCAGCAACGGTCATGGAAATGATGGTAATGTCATACATTCCGGTGATTCCCTCTCCAATAGAAGTAAAAATCTTGTCTATTGGAATTGCACCGGTACCAAGACCTACTGCAGCAGAAAGGACCGTTCCGGTAATCAATACAATGAACACATTAAACCCAATTAATGCACCGATTAAAACTACTAAGTAAGGAATAACCTTCAAGATGTTGTAATCCAGGTTACCACTTAATTCAAACTCCCCATTCATGGTGATGATAAGGAAAATAACCAAGGTTGCAATGGCTGCAGGAAGTACAATGAAGAAGTTTGCTTTAAACTTATCCTTCATCTGACATCCTTGCGTTCTTACTGCGGCAATGGTGGTATCGGAGATCATAGATAAATTGTCTCCAAACATTGCTCCGCAACAAACTGCAGCGATGCAAATTGCCATGGAAAATCCGGTTTTTTCGCTGATGCCTACGGCAATTGGTGCAAGTGCAGCAATGGTCCCCATGGACGTACCCATGGAAACAGAAATAAATGAACCGATGGCAAATAGCCCGGCGACAGCAACTCCCGGAGGAAGAACAGAAAGTCCTAGGTTTACTGTACTTTCAACACCTCCGGCTGCGGTAACTGTTCCGGAGAACGCTCCGGCAGCAAGGAAGATGAAATACATGATAACAATGTTTTCATCGCCAACGCCCTTAGCAACCACATTGAATTTTTCTGCAAAACTTAATTTTTTGTTCTGTAGAAATGCAACAAAGAGGGCAATTAAAAACCCAAGAATTGCAGGCATGCTGTAAAAATCGTTCATTATAATTCCGGTACCGATAAAAATAACCAAAAAAATTCCTATGGGTAATAGGGCCATAGGGTTCCCTTTTTCGCTTAACTGATTCAAAAAAACTCCTCCTCTATAAAACTATATTTTTAAAATTATACCATTACACTGGGAATTCGTCCACCATGAATTTATAATTAGGGGAAAAACAAGAAAAAATGTTGATAAATTCAAAATAGTAGTCATTGTAAAAAAGAAATATCGATGGTATAATTGCTGTATCTGAAAACAGGAGGAAATTTATGGAAACGACGAAAAAAACTTTATGTACATTGGTTTCGGTATCATTATTGACTACCGGAGTTGTGTTACCTGCAGGGCAGGCTTTTGCAGAGGAAATCCCAGAAGGGACTTTGCCTGAAGAGGCACCACAAGCGATAGAACCGGTTCAAGAAGATAGCAGAGCTCTAGCAGCTCCGGAGATAAATGCTTATTCGTCGGCATTTAACGTTTCCTCCTGCAACATGCCTGTTTCCTTAACAAAGGGAGAGGCCTTTAAGCTTACCGGAACACTGAACGCTACGGAAAAGATGAACTGTGTTACGGTGGGTGTTGCCGACTTATCCGGGAACTTTCTTCCCGGCCACTATGTTAGTCTAGATCCAAGAAGTACAACCTACGATCTGGCGGCGGCGGGAACAGGGATTAAGTTTGATACATTACCAGAAGGGCAATATCAGTTTATTGTCTGGGGCAGGGGAGTTTCTGGCGCCAATCAAGATGTTTTGGTGAAAAATTTCACGGTAGTCAAGGGTAGCGAATTTGCACTTTCTGGCTGTAATGTTCCGGCAAGCCTCGTTAAGGGCAGTAATTTTTCGGTTGCAGGAACACTGAATTCCAATTTGGAAATGAATTGTCTTACCGTTGGAGTGACCGATTCTGCAGGAAATTTTATTCAGGGCAGTTATACCAGTATCAATCCTAGATCAACAGGATACAATCTGGAGAATCTTAGTAGCGCCATTAATTTTAGCACCTTGCCTGTAGGGAATTATGAGTTTGTGGTTTGGGCAAGAGATGTTTCCGGTGGAAATAAGGATGTGTATAAACAAAACATTCGGATTACCTCCAGTTCATCCTTCACCGCTACCGGCTGTACGGCACCTAGCGGGGTATTGATGAAGGGACAGCGTTTTGATATTGCTGGGACGGTTACTTCCTCGGCCGAGCTAAACTGCTTGACGGTAGGCGTTGCCGACAAAAATGGAAACTTTATCAAAGGAAGCTATACCAGCTTAAATCCAAAAGCAAAGACTTACGATCTTGGCGGACTAGCCTCTTTGATGAATTTTGAAAAGCTACCGGCAGGAGAGTATCAATATATTGTTTGGGCAAGAGATATAACAGGGGATCATAAGGACGTGTTTGTAAAGAAATTTACCGTAAGTGATGGCTCTGAGTTTAATATTTCTTCTTGTAATATTCCGGATACCCTCAAAAGAGGAAGCAGCTTTAATGTTGCTGGAACAGTAACTTCTAAGCAAAAAATGAATTGTATTACCGTAGGGGTGACGGACGCCTCCGGTAATTTTATCAAGGGTAGCTATGCCAGTATTGATCCGCGCTCAACCAGTTATGATCTAGCAAATGTGAGCAGCCAAATTAAATTTGAAGGCTTGCCTACAGGGAATTATCAATTCTTGGTTTGGGTGAGGGATGAATCGGGAGCAAATAAGGATGTTTATAAAAAGTCATTTACTGTAAGTAAGGGTGCAGACCTTTCCTTTAGTGGTTGTGTTGCCCCGGGAGCCTTATTGAAGGGCGAGTCCTTCCAGGTGAAGGGCGTGGTTAGCGCAGATGAACAGTTAAATTGTGTTACTGCAGGGGTGATGAATTCTTCTGGAACGTTCATCCCAGGTAGTTATGTCAGTGTGGATCCACAAAGTGACCGTTATGATTTGGGAAATACCGGCAAGGCCATTGACTTCTCTAGATTGCCGGCGGGAGAGTATACCTATGCAGTTTGGGCCAGAACGGTTTCCGGAGATCACATGTACCTGTTTACCAAAAAAATCTCAGTTTCCGAATTTTCAACTTCCAATGTAACCGCACCGACAACCTTGACGCAAGGGTCGTCCTTTGTGCTTAGCGGTTCGGTTTCTTCTACCTTCAATATGAGTCGCGTAATTGTTGGAATTAAGGCAGAGGGAGACTACTGGTTACCGGGGAAATATGTTGTGCATACGCCAAATTCAACTAGCTATGACTTAGCCTCCGCAGATAAATATATCTCTTTTGGTAGTCTTCCGGCAGGAACGTATTACTATACCATTTATACAGAAGATGTTCGCGGTGCAGAAACAAAGGCATACAGCAAGAGCTTTACCGTAGGCAGCGGATCGGAGAGTGCTTCTGGAAATATTCTGAGCTACAATGCAAGTGTAATTCGTGACATTGGAAGGCAGCCTTACTCCGGGCCTTGTGGAATTTATGCCATGGCTTATTGCAGGGCAGTGCTAGATGGACATTTTTATCGCGGAAATTACAGCAGCATTCATAATAGAATTATTTCTGAGTATGGACATGGAAGCAGCATGGCATACTGGGGAGAAGCAGGGGGTAGCAGCAGATATTATTCTTCTGCCAGTGCATGCTATCAAGAAGTTTATCGTCAGATCAGCAAAGGACGTCCTTGCATTATCAGCTTTTATAATAACAATACCGGAAATAATCACTATGCTACGGTTATTGGTTATACAGAGGGAACGACGGCTGCAAACATTACTTTTGACGATTTAATTATTTTGGATCCGGGATACGGAGCACTGAAATACATGAAAAATATGAACTATACTAGCTATAGTTCACCTCAGTTGATTACCTTCTAATTTGAACGAAAATACAAAAAGAGTTATCGGTGGATAAGGAAATCGATAGCTCTTTTTCTTTGGAAAAACAGATGAACAAGAAGGAATTTTATGGTATACTTAAACAAAATATTTGTTGCTGAAGTTTAAAGGAGAAAGATATGGAACCTAAATATAAACGAGTCATACTGAAAATCAGCGGTGAGGCCTTGGCCGGTAGCGGTAGATTTGGTTTTGATGAAGAGACCATTAAGATTATTGCAGACCAAGTGAAGGAAGTCCATGATTTAGGGGTACAGGTAGCGATAGTTGTAGGCGGAGGAAACTTCTGGAGAGGCAGAACCGGTAAGAGCATGGATAGAGCAACAGCAGATTATATCGGTATGCTGGCAACGGTAATGAATTCTATGGCATTACAAGATGCCTTTGAGGCCATTGGTCTTCAGACCAGAGTGCAAACTGCAATCGAAATGAAGGAGGTTGCAGAGCCATATATCCGAAGAAAAGCGGTACATCATTTAGATGGTGGAAAAGTGGTTATTTTTGGTGCAGGAACGGGAAATCCGTTTTTCTCAACAGATACCACAGCAGCACTTCGTGCCGCAGAGATTGATGCAGATGTGATTCTTCTTGCCAAGAAGATTGACGCAGTGTATTCTGATGATCCGGAAACAAATCCGGATGCCCAGCGATATGATGAGCTGACCCATTGGCAGGTTCTTGAAAAGGATTTAAAGGTAATGGATTCAACAGCAGCATCTCTTTGCAGAGACAACAATATCGCAATTCATGTATTTGCCATTGCCGAAAAAGGGAATGTAATGAAGGCCGTTTGCGGTGAAAAAATAGGAACAATTATTAAGTAGGAGGAAAAAAATGAGTGATCAGATTCAGAAAAATTTAGAGGAAAAAATTGAAAAAAGCATAGAGAAGCTAAAGGAAGAGCTTAATGCAGTTCGAGCAGGAAGAGCCAACCCAGCTTTGCTTGACCGTGTAGAAGTAAGCTACTATGGAGCATCAACTCCACTTAAGCAGCTAGCAAATATTTCTTGCCCGGATCCTAGAACCATTATGGTTACCCCGTTTGATCCAAAGGGAATTGGCGATATTGAACATGCGATTGCCGCAGCAAACGTAGGAATTAATCCGGTAAATGACGGTAAGGTGATTCGACTAGCTGTTCCACAAGTAACAGAAGAAAGAAGAAAAGAATTAACCAAGACGGTTAAGGCTATTGGCGAAGAAGCGAAGGTTTCTGTAAGAAACCTTAGAAGACATGCAAACGATGAAACAAAGAAAGAAGAAAAGGCTGGAGATCTTACTGAGGATGATGCAAGAGAAGATCTAGAAGACATCCAAAAAGCAGTAGACAAGGCCATCAAAGCGATAGATGAAATCGTTGTGAAAAAAGACAAGGAAATTATGGAAGTATAATTTATGTTGGATAAAAATAGAATACCCGCCCACGTTGCCATCATTATGGATGGCAACGGAAGGTGGGCAAAGAAGAAAAATTTGCCCAGAGTTATGGGGCATAATGCAGGAATGAAGGCCATGAAGGAAATCGTTAAGCGGTCTTCGGTTCTTGGCGTTAAACATTTAACCGTCTACGCCTTTTCCACAGAGAATTGGAAACGTTCAGAAGAAGAAGTAGGCGGTATTTTTAAGTTACTCATTAAATATGTGGACAGCGAGCTCAGAGAATTACACAGCAACAATGTTCGGGTAAAGATACTGGGGGATTATACTGCATTACCAAAGGAAGCGGTAGAGCGGCTGGAAAAAACACTTGAACTAACCAACGAAAATACTGGGTTACAGTTTAATATTGCCCTGAACTATGGTAGTCGTAAGGAGATGACCAATGGGGTAAAGGCTTTGGCTGCTGAGGTAAAAGCGGGAAGATTGGACCCTGAAGATATTACAGAAGAAGATATTACGATGAGTTTAGACACAGGAAGAGCGGGAGTCCCCGATCCAGAGTTGCTCATTAGAACAAGCGGAGAGGAACGACTTTCCAATTACTTACTTTGGCAGCTTGCCTATAGTGAATTGGTTTTTACAGACGTTCTTTGGCCGGACTTTTCTCCGGAGGAGTATGAGAAGGCAATTGAGGAATATCAACGCAGAGATAGGCGCTTTGGTGGGAGGTAGAGATGAAGACAAGAGTGATTTCGGGCTTAATTATGGTCCCGTTTTTGGTTATATTTTACTTTGGCGGCATGGTGCTTACCGCAGCTTGCTTTGTCATTGGAATTATGGGCATTTATGAGTTTTATAAGGGATTTCATAAAATGGGAATTAAACCCAACTATTTAATTGGCTTTGTTGCAACCATTGCCCTTTATGTAATTAACCTATGCGGCGGACAAGAGCAATGGTATATGCTTTGGTTCTTTGGTGTAGTGCTATCTAGCTTGCTTTATCTGTTTAGAATCCACAAGCGTCGCCTTGAGGATGCAATGGCAACTGTACTGGGCGTATTTTATGTGGTCTTTTTCTCTTTTCACGTGGTTTTGGTGGATCAAACGGGAGCCCCTTCAATTTTGGTTTGGCTCATTGTTTTCTCAGCCTTTGGAACGGATGTAATGGCGTATTTTACCGGGTTTGCTTTCGGAAAGCATAAGCTTTGTCCAAAAATCAGCCCGAAGAAAACCATTGAAGGATCCATTGGGGGCATTTTGGGAAGCATGTTGGTCTGCGGTGTATTTGGATGGTTTTTTGCTTCCGAGTACTTTATGCACTGCGTGATTATTGGTGCCTTAGGCGGAGTGATCTCTCAGTTTGGAGATCTTACCGCGTCAATATTTAAGAGAAAAATGGGAATTAAGGATTATGGGAATTTAATTCCCGGTCATGGGGGGATTTTAGATCGATTCGATAGTGTGTTATTTACTGCCCCACTTATCTATTACTATATTGTATTGGTAATCGGATAAGCACCTGGGGGCGAAGGAGAACTCAGATGAAAAAAATTATTATCCTTGGAAGTACCGGCTCTATCGGTACACAAAGTTTAGCATTAATTAAGGCAAATCCGGAACTGTTTTCGGTCTCCACACTTGCCTGTGGTAGCAATATAGAACTTCTTACCCAGCAGATTCGAGAGTTTAAACCCAAGACCGTTGTGGTAGAAAAAGAAGAAGATGCCAAGGATCTTTCCGGAAGGTATGGGGATATCAATGTCCTTTGGGGGAGAGAAGGCCTGGTTCAGGCGGCAAAGGGTGAAGGGGATCTGATCCTCAATGCACTTGTTGGAATGCGTGGTCTTGAACCGACCCTAAGCGGAATTGCAGCAGGGAAAGATATTGCTTTGGCCAACAAGGAAACCCTGGTTGCCGGAGGAGAGCTGGTAATGAAGGCAGTAAAAGAAAAGGGCGTAAACCTTTTCCCTGTGGATAGTGAACACAGCGCAATTTTCCAGTGCCTTCAGGGCAATGAACAAAACAAAGTTCATCGCATTATTCTCACTGCCTCAGGGGGACCTTTTCGCGACTATGCACCAGAGGCCCTGGAGCATGTGAAATTAGAGCATGCCTTGAGACATCCAAAATGGGATATGGGGCCAAAGATTACCATTGACTCTGCAACGATGATGAACAAAGGCTTAGAAGTGATTGAAGCCAAGTGGCTTTTTGACGTGGACTTAGATCAAATCGAAGTAGTGGTTCATCCTCAAAGTATTGTTCATTCTATGGTGGAGTATGAAGACGGTGCAATTATGGCACAGATGGGTATGCCGGATATGAAGGTTCCCATTTCTTATGCCTTTACTTATCCCCAGAGAATTGTCACCAACGTGGATCGGGTGGATTTTTATCAGAGCATCCGCAAGATGACCTTTGAGAAGCCGGATATGAGCAAGTTTAGCTGTATTGACCTTGCTTATGAGGCTGCAAAAAAAGGCGGAAGCTATCCCGTTGTGCTTAACGGAGCCAATGAAGTTTTGGTGGAAAAGTTTTTGGATAGAAAGATAAACTTCATGGATATTCCGCGAAAGCTTGACAAAATCATGAGTAAACATAAGGGTGAATTTGATCTTACCTTGGAGCGAATTATTGAGATTGATAAGGAAGCAAGGGAAGAAACATTGAAGTTAATAGGGAGATAGGGATGACGATCATTTATGCAATTTTGATGTTCTGTGTACTGATTTTTGTACATGAACTGGGACATTTTTTGGCAGCGAAAGCCTGTGGAGTAAAGGTAAATAAATTTGCTCTGGGCATGGGACCGGCATTTTTCAAGAAACAGAAGGGTGAAACGGAGTATTCCTTGCGTATTTTTCCCATTGGTGGATTTTGTGCTATGGAAGGCGAAGATGAAGAATCCGGAGATGATCGGGCATTTAACAATAAACCGGCGTGGAAAAAAACCATTATTGTCATTGCCGGGTCGTTGATGAATGTGTTATTGGCGATTATTTTGATTACCATTGTGGTTTATTCGGTGGGTACGGCAACGACGACCATCGGTGGCTTTGTGGAAGGAAGCCCGGCGGCAGAAGCTGGACTTCGTCAAGGAGACAAAATCGTAAAGATAGGGCAGACCTCCATTGATCAATGGACGGATGTTGCAAAAGCCATTGCAGCCTCAGACAAGGAAAGCATTGATCTTACCTTAATGCGAGACGGCAAGGAAATTGCCTTAACTTCTCCCCTAATGGAGCAAGAAGGAAGAACGATGATCGGGATTTCCCCGCAGATGGAAAAGAGCATTGGGGGAGCACTGGTCAATGGGCCAAAAGCAACTTGGGAAATGACAAAAAACATGTACTCAGTACTGAAGCAGCTATTTACCGGACAGGTTTCTACCAAGGAACTAACCGGCCCGGTGGGTATCGTTTATATGGTCAATGAAACCAGCAAGGCCGGAGCCATGAGTTTTCTTTATTTGATGGCACTGATCAGTTTGAATTTGGGTATTGTCAATATGTTGCCTCTTCCGGCGCTTGACGGAGGGCGGCTACTCTTTATCATTATCCGAAAATTTACCGGCAAGGCAATTACCGACGAGATGGAGGGGAAGATACAAATGTTTGGAATGCTTCTTCTTTTTGCCTTGATGATCTATGTCACTTGGAACGATATTTGGAGATTTATTGTGCCGATTTTTCAATAATTAAATCGGTAGAGAATTGAAGGAAGGGCGAAGCCATGAAAAAGCGTGTAAGATGCGGAAGGATAGAGATTGGAGGAACAGCACCGATCTCTATACAATCCATGCTAAATGTAGATACAAGGGATATTAAGGCGGCAGTAGGACAAATTCAGCGGCTTGAGGAAGTAGGCTGTCAAATTGTTCGTCTGGCGATTCCTGATGAGGAGGCAGCAGCAGCCTTTGGGGAAATAAAAAAACAGGTTGGTTTACCTTTGGTTGCCGATATTCATTTTGATTATCGACTGGCCTTGGCCGCCATCAAAAATGGTGCAGACAAGGTCAGAATTAACCCGGGAAACATTGGAAGTAGGCAACGGGTAGAGGCGGTAGTTCATGCAGCAAAGGAGAGAAATATTCCCATTCGTGTGGGGGTGAATTCTGGCTCATTAGAAAAAGATCTGCTGCAAAAATACGGAGGACCTACAGCAGAAGCCTTGGCACAAAGTGCCCTAAGAAACGTCCGGATATTAGAGGACTTGAATTTTGAGGATATTGTGATTTCTCTCAAATCCTCAGATGTGCGCATGAATGATCAGGCTTATCGTATTGTAGACCGCCAGTCAGATTATCCTCTTCATATTGGTGTGACCGAAGCGGGAACCGTTTATCGTGGAGAAATTAAATCGGCAGTAGGCATTGGTGCCTTGCTGTTATCTGGAATTGGTAATACTATGCGGGTGTCCTTAACCGGAGATCCGGTAGCAGAGGTGATTACAGCGAAGAAAATTTTATCTGCGGTAGGCCTTGGGGCAGAGCCGATTGATTTGATTTCTTGTCCTACCTGCGGGAGAACAACGGTGAATCTAGAAAAGCTTTGTTTGGAGCTGGAGCGAGAGCTTGCACCGATAGGAAGTGCCAGAGAGAAGGCGGGAAAGCCTCCGCTAAAAATTGCAGTTATGGGCTGTGAAGTCAATGGTCCGGGAGAAGCAGCAGGAGCGGACTTGGGTGTGGCTTGCGGAAAGGGCAAGGGCGCTATATTTTCCAAGGGGAAGATTTTAAAAACCGTAGAGGAAGAAAAGATTAAAGAAGAATTGATGAGGATGGTAAAAGAAAAGTGAAAACATATCGTTCAACACATATGGTAAGATTTGAAGATTTAAATCATCATAAAAATCTTTATGCCGGAAGGGGAATCGAGTGGATGATCGAGTCTGCATTTATTTCTGCGGCCTTGGCATACGGAGATGGAGAAGGCATATTATATAAAAACACCCACCAATTTGAATTTAATAAATCTATTGCACCGGGAGAAATTATTACCTTCGAAAGCAGCGTGGTTCGTGCGGGAACCAAGAGCTTGACCATGTATGTTTCGTTGACCAATGAATATACAGGGGAACGCTGTGCGGAGGGTTACGCAACCTTTGTAACGGTAGATCCAAAAAACAACCGACCGGTGGAGCATGGAATTTCCTTAGGGAAAACAGATGATGAAGAGGAGCATAAGCGGAGAGAAGTAGCAGCTTCTTTCTTTAAATAACTATGGAAAAATTACTGGATAGATACAAAAAAGACAATTATCAATATCAACTGACCAAAGCCTCATTATCTAAAGAAACAGGAAAATTAACTTTAGAAATAGGGCTTAATTTTATTATTCCCTTTGAGGAAACAGAGAAGCTAAAGGGGGAAATTCTAGCAGCCTTGCCAGAGCTTAACCATGTAGCACTGATTTTTTCTTATCAGGATTTGGTCATGGCAAGGGAAGAGGCCATCATGACTTTTTTAGGCCATATGATTGCCAAAACAGCCTGTGATTGCAAGGGGCTTACTAAGGGGATCTCTTCAAAACAAATGGAAGTTACCCAAGAGGAAATCCATTTTTACGTTCTGGGAAAGGCAGTTGCTGCCCTGCTCAATGAAAAAGCGGCAAAGAAATTTGAATTGCTGCTAAAGGAGGAGCTTTCCTTGAATTACCGGGTGTGCTTTTTTAATAATGAAGAGGTTTATGAGCAGACCATGCAGGATGTGGAAGAATCTATGAAAAAAATGCCTACACCGCAGCAAGTGTACGCACCGGCAGCGCCCAAGGGAAGTCAGCCGGCAAAGGGAAACAAGGGCGGAGCCAAGAGTGCCAAAGAAGGACCGATTACGGGAAATGTATTTTTGGGAAAGGCTATCCGTAGCCAGGGAATTCCTTTAAGTGAAATGCGGGAAGCGGGAACAAAGGTTGTGGTGGAAGGAGAGGTGTTTAAGCTAGAAGACCGGACCATTAAAAGTGGAAAGAAGCTGGTTACCTTCCTCTTTTCTGATGGAACAACCTCAGCCTGTGCAAAGTTTTTTGCAACAGAAGAAAAGTGGCAGCCGATTAGTGAAGTGCTGAAAACCGGCGTATATGTTCGCGTTCGTGGTGATGTGGAATGGGATAGCTACAGCAACTCCTTGGTATTGATGGCAAAGGACATCGAAAAGGCAGAAAAGGCAAAGCGGGAAGACAAAGCGGAGCGAAAACGGATTGAGCTTCATGCCCATACCAAGATGAGTGCCTTGGATGGACTAAATGATACCGAAACTATGGTGAAGCAAGCCATTGCATGGGGACATTCGGCCATTGCCATTACCGATCATGGGGTGGTACAATCCTTCCCCACAGCAGCAAATGTAGCCAAGGACAAAATCAAGATTATTTACGGTGTAGAGGGCTACCTCTTTGACGATAGCGACTGTACGCTACCGGATGGAACCATAGAATACAAAAAGAAAAATACCAATCATGTGATTATTTTGGCCAGAACCCAGGAGGGGTTAAAGAATTTATATAAGCTTGTATCTCTCTCCCATTTAGAATATTTCTATAAGCGGCCAAGAATACCGAAATCGATTTTAACCAAATATAGAGAAGGCTTGATTGTTGGTTCTGCCTGTGAGGCAGGAGAGGTGTTCCGTGGAATAACCGGAGGGGCATCAGAGGAAGAGCTTTCTCGTTTAGTTGACTTTTATGATTACTTGGAAGTACAGCCCCTAGCCAATAACCAATTTATGATCAATAAGGGAATGGCCGGTGGGGAGGAAGATTTAAAGGC
>JAVWKI010000034.1:0-10386 GCA_036638575.1 Anaerovoracaceae bacterium
TTTTTGTTTTATTTCCCCTTTACTTCATTAGCTGGCAAATTTGGTTGCCGAAGGCTGCTTGTATAGCTGGCTCATCTTGCTCAGTCCAAAGGGGAAATATGGGCGTTTTCAGGCGGGCTTCTTAGATGATGTGCTACTCCTCTTTTTTTCGTGTTTTCCTTCCTTTATGCGTTATTTTATCCCCCTCACCACCCTTCCTACCCTAGGGTCTATCTTTCAATTATCTTTTTTGCAATACAAAACCCGCCACCACAAGGGTGACGGGCAATTGATTCGGATCTATATGGTTGTTATTTTGCTGCTGCTGCCGCTGCCTGCTGTGCTGCTACTTCTGCTGCAAAGTCTTCTTCTTTCTTTTCGATACCTTCGCCAACTTCAAATCTTACCATTGAAGCAACCGTCATATCTTTGCCGACTTCTTTACCGGTTTCTGCAACATACTGTTTTACAGTAAAGTCACTGTTCTTAACGAATTTCTGTTCTACCAAGCAAACTTCTTTTAGTTCCTTCTTGATCTTTCCTTCAACAATTTTTGCTACCATTGCTTCCGGCTTTCCTTCGTTAATTACTTCCTGAGTTAAGATTTCTCTTTCGTGTGCAATGTAAGCTGCATCTACAGAAGTTTCATCTAAGAACTGAGGGTTCATTGATGCAACCTGCATAGCAACGTCCTTACCTACTACTGCACATTCCTCTGCTGTCGCTTCAGTTTTTAGTCCTACAATAACGCCGATTGTGCCGCCGCCGTGGATGTATCCAGTGTAAACAACACCTGCATCCTGTAGCTTTACAAATCTTCTTACGCTCATGTTTTCGCCGATTCTTGCAATTAGGCCATTAAGCGCTTCCTGTACTGTAGTTCCTTCATAAGTAAGTCCCATGAATGCTTCGATATCTTCAACATCTGATTCAAGTGCAAGGTTTGCCATTGCTGAAACAAAGTTCTGGAAGTCTTCGTTCTTTGCAACGAAGTCTGTTTCTGAGTTTACTTCTACCATTGCTGCCTTGCTGCCGTCTGCTGAAAATGCAGTCTTAACAAGACCCATAGCTGCGATTCTTCCAGCCTTCTTTGCTGCCTTTGCCAGACCTTTTTCTCTAAGTAGATCTACAGCCTTATCTATATCTCCATCAGTTTCTACCAAAACTTTTTTGCAATCCATCATTCCTGCGCCAGTCATCTCACGCAGCTCTTTTACTAAACTTGCTGTTACTGCCATTTTTTCCTCCATTCCTACTTGCAGGGGTAGGTTCTTTTCTCCCCTACAATCGTCTGATTTAATTTATTCTTACGCTTCTTCAGTAGCTTCTACTGCTGTTTCTTCTACTGCTTCTGCCATGCTTTCGCCCTGGTTTGCTTCGATAATTGCATCTGCCATGCTTCCTGCAATTAGCTTAACCGCTCTGATTGCATCATCGTTAGCAGGAATAATGTAGTCAACATCATCTGGATCACAGTTTGTATCAACGATACCGATAACTGGAATTCCAAGAATTCTTGCTTCCTTGATCGCAATTCTTTCTTTCTTAGGATCTACTACGAAAATTGCTCCCGGCATTCCCTTCATGTCTTTGATTCCGCCTAAGAACTTTTCAAGTCTTTCATATTCACGTCTTAAGTTAAGAACTTCTTTTTTGCCTAGCTTTTCAAAAGTTCCGTCTTCTTCCATTTTTTTAATATCGTTTAATCTCTTGATTCTTGCTGAGATTGTCTTGTAGTTTGTAAGCATACCACCTAACCATCTCTGGTTTACGTAGTACATTCCACATCGTTCTGCTTCATCGTGGATTGCTGACTGTGCCTGCTTCTTTGTTCCTACGAACAATACTGGCTTGCCGCTTGCTCCTACTTCCTTCATGAATGCATAAGCCTTATCGATTAGCTTTACTGTCTTCTGAAGGTCGATGATGTAGATACCATTTCTTTCTGTGAAGATATATGGTGCCATTTTAGGGTTCCATCTTCTTGTCTGATGTCCGAAGTGAACACCTGCTTCTAGTAATTGTTTCATTGAAATTACTGCCATTTTTTATTCCTCCTGGTTTTAATACTTCCACCGTGGCGTTCATGAAATAAAACCGCGCTTTGCGGCACCAATTTCAGGCCATCGGTGTGCGAATTTATACTTCCGTGTGTCATTTTGACAACACCGCTATTTATATTACTATATTCGCTTTGTTTTTGCAAGTTTTTTCTACTATTGTCCCACGAAAAAAAGAGCTGCTTCTCACTGCTCTTCTTTTCTCTTCTTTCCTAAACACTCAATATGTATTTGTCAAGTACTCCTCATACGCTTTCTTTGCCTTGAAAAAATTATTCTTGCTTAAATAAATTTCTTTTCCACAGTCAAAAGAAATTATGCAATCGCTCATTTTGCTCACCCTATCAAGGTTCACAATGCAATAAGAGTGACATCGGTAGAAGTGTTCATTTAATTTTTCTTGAAAATCATCAACCTTGCCTTTTACAAGGCGAACCCGTTTGTCGGTGTTTATTTGAACGTCTCTCATATCTTGCATTAAATACAAAATATCCTCTAATAAAATCTTTTCCGACACACTTTTCCCAATGAGTACTAAATACACCTTTTTCCTTTGGATAATCTCACCTCACCTTCTTGCCAAGCTAGGATTCAACAAAATCACCTTTTTCTCATTCCTCTTGCTCAAACTTCTTGAACATCTCCAGTAGTCGATTCAGCTTACTTGCCTCTTTTACGCTGCAATCCTTGAAAATCATTTCCGTCTCTTTTAGCAATTGAGATTTTGATGTTTCCACGCTCCCTCCAAAGATTTGATTCGGAGTGACTTTTAAGCAATTCATAACACCGATAAGCACCTTTACACTGGGCACAGACTTCCCGTTTTCAACATGGCTAATATGTGTTGCACAAACGCCTACAACTTCTGCTAATCGTTCTTGGGAGATGCCCGCTTCGCGCCTTGCGAGTTTTATTCTGCCGCCAATTTCCTCATATTTGATTTTATCGCTCATCTCTTCTCCTCCCTTTCTCCTTTCTATATTATATTTGTTTATTTCACTTACTGTAATAAACAGAAAGGGCAACCTTGCCATACAGGACAAGTTTTATAAAAAAGAACCCCTTTTCCTTACCATTTTTTAGATAAACAGATACAAATATATAGTATATCTTGAATACTTCCACCTTTTTTGTTCGATGAAATAAAAAACCCGACAATCCAAAGTGGACGTCGGGTCTGTTTCTGTACGTTTAAACGAATTAGTCTCTGCTATAGGTAATATAATCTTCTGCAATTTCCTTGGCTGCAATAGAAACCGGACGCTCTACATCAATTTCTTCTACAAGCACAGGCTTGCCATCAATGATGTCTCTGGCTCTCTTTGCTGCTAGGATAACTAAGGTATACCTACTATCTGCTTTTTTTCTGATTTCGTTAATGGATGGATATAGCATTAAATCTCCTCCTTATATTTTTCTATAATCTTATAAACATCTTCTGTTACTTTTGAATGCTCCGCAATAATGATTGACTTCACCCTGGCTGCTGCCTCTTCTAGTTCTCCATTTACCACGCAGTAGTCGTACTTATCCATATAGGCAATTTCTGAAAGCGCTTCGCTGAGTCGAAGCTCAATTGCACTTGCACTGTCCGTTCCTCTACCGGTAATTCGTTTGCGCAGTTCCGTCATTGAAGGAGGTACGATAAAAATAAATACACCTTCTGGATATGCTTTTTTGATGTTCATTGCACCTTGTATGTCAATTTCTAACACAACATCTTTCCCTGCATTGAGCATCTCCATGACCTTTTTTTTGGGTGTTCCGTAATAATTTCCGTAAACACAGGCATGCTCTAGAAAACCTTCTTCCTGCCGGATTTGTTCAAATTCGTCAGTGGTCACAAAGAAGTAACTCTCCCCATGAACCTCGCCTTCTCTCCTTGCCCTTGTGGTCATTGAGATGGAAAGCACAAGATCTTCCATTTCATCTATTATCTTTTTGCATATTGTTCCCTTCCCTGCTCCTGAGGGTCCGGAAATCACCAGTAATCGTCCCTTATCCATCTGTTCTCCTTATCGCTTCGTTATGGGGTATAATTATAGCATAAACAAACGATGTCCGCAATGAATTATTCTATGTTTTGAACTTGTTCTCTGATTTTCTCTACTTCTGCTTTGATTTCTAACATAATTCCGGTAATTTCCAAGTCATTGGCCTTCGAGCCAATGGTATTGGCCTCTCGGTTCATTTCCTGCACCAAAAAGTCCAGTTTTTTTCCATCGGATTTTCCTTCTCCCAAAATACGATGTAGCTGTTCAATGTGGCTGTCTAGGCGAACGATTTCCTCGGTAATGCTTGCCTTGTCCGCAAAGATTGCTGCTTCAAGCAAAATTCGCTCCTCCGGAACCTCTATGGTTCCACCCACAAGTTCATTAATTCTATCCTTAAGCTTATTGGCGTAAGCCTTTCCTACCTCCGGTGCTCGCCCTTCGATGGATCGCAAATGTGTACGAATCAATTCACCACGCATGTTTAGGTCCTCTGCCAGCTTCATTCCCTCTATTTCTCGCATTTCTCCATGGCGAACTAGGGCCTCACGCAAAGCCTGTTCAATGGCCACTGCGACTTCCTCTTCATCTTCTACATCAGGAATTGCCTTCATTACATCAGGAAGTCCAGCTAAAAATGGCAAGGTTACCTCACCGGCCAAGTCAAACTCTGCTTTTAGGGCATTTAAGTTTTCAAGATATTGTTTGGCCACCATGGTATTTAGCTTCACATTTACGTCTTCCTCTGTAATGTTTTCTACCATGATAGAAATTTCCACCTTACCTCTTCGGATGATCTCTTTGGCTACAGACTTAATTCGATCCTCTGCAAAAGAATATCTTCTGGGCATTTTAATAAAAATATCGCTATATCTATGGTTGACAGAACGTATCTCAACAGTAAAATTTCTTTTGCCGTCTGTATATTCCCCTCTGCCAAATCCAGTCATACTTTTTATCATGAATTTTTCTCCTTTTCTCCTTGCTTTTATGATAACATAGTTAGTATATCACACTGCTCTATAGAAAGGAATGGAATTATGGCCTTTGACGGAATCGTTACCGGTGCAATTGCCACCGAGTTATCCAATAGCTTAACCAACGGAAAAATAGAAAAGGTTTATCAACCAGAAAAAGATGAGTTAATTTTCCAGGTGCATAGCCCTCGGGGAAAGAAAAAGGTTTATCTTTCTTGCAATAACAATCATGCAGGAATTTTTTTAACTGAGGATAATTATACAAACCCGCAAACCCCGCTTGCTTTTTGCATGCTACTAAGAAAACATTTACAGGGGGGGCGCATTGTTTGCGTCAAACAAAAAGATACGGAAAGAATTATTGAGCTTGATTTTGAAACCCGTGATGAACTGGGCTTCACTGTAAATAAACGATTAATTATAGAAATCATGGGCAAGCACAGCAACATTATCTTGGTGGATATGACCACAGGAAAAATCATGGATAGCATTAAGCGCATTTCTATTGATGTAAATCGAGCAAGACAGATATTGCCCGGACAGCGATACGAGTATCCGCCTACCCAGGAGAAGCTTCCCTTTAACAAGGTGGATGCAGCCGCTTTGCAATTTTTATCGGATGCACAGGAGAGTACGGATAGTGCCACCCTTATTCTTGAACGAATTCAGGGAATTTCCCCATTGATTGCAAGAGCCCTTGCTTCTGCCAAAACGCCTCAGGCTATCGCCGATAGGCTTTTGGAAATCAGCCAGCAAATTACTAGTCAGCAGCTTTTCCCTACCGTATATTTAAAGGAAGAAGCTACGCCTGTAGATTTTCACGTTCTTCCTATTGCCGAATATGATGACCGTTACCAAAAGCTTTCTTTTGACACGGTCAGTGAAACGGTTTCCTATTATTACACCCATAGAAATACCTCTAACCGAGTAAAACAAAAATCTTCGGATCTAGAGAAAACCATAGGCAATACCCTAAAAAAAGCTTATCTGAAGAAGCAGCGCCTTCTTGAGGATCTGCAAAAAGCAGCATCTGCAGATAAGTATCAGCTCTACGGCGAACTGCTTACTGCAAGCTTACATCAAATTAAAACAGGAGATGCCTCTGCCACGGTAATGAATTACTATACGCAAGAAGAGGTGACCATCCCTTTGGATATTCGCTTTGCTCCCCCTAAAAATGCCCAACTATATTTCAAAAAATACAGTAAGGCAAAACGATCAATTAAAGAAAAAAATACCCAGCTAGAGGAAACTGAAAAAGACATTGAATACTTAGACTCTGTTTTGGGATTTATTGACCAGGCCGGAACTACCGATGAAATAGACGCCATTCGGGAAGAGCTATATGAAACCGGATTTTTACGTAATCGCAAAAAAACCAACGGCAGAACAAAAAAAGGAAAGGCTGAGCCTTTCCGTTATGTTTCCTCTACCGGCCTTCCGATTCTGGCTGGAAGGAATAATAAAGAAAATGATTTTTTAACCTTTAAAAGTGCCGGTCGTAAGGACCTTTGGTTTCATACCAAGGATATTCCCGGCTCCCATGTAATCTTATTTGTCCAGGGAGATGCTGCCGATGATCAGTCCATCTTTGAGGCTGCCGCTGTTGCCGCCTACCATAGCAAGGGCAAGGGCTCGGAAAATGTTCCCGTAGATTACACGGAAGTTCGCTATGTAAAAAAGCCCAATGGTGCCAAGCCGGGAATGGTTATTTTTACCGACAACAAAACGGTCTATGTTACGCCGAAACTGCCAAAAGAAAGTCTATTGTCGCAAGAATAACTTCTGTCCCATCGTGACTTCCACCTCCGTTGTGGATTTCATGAAAATAGCCTTCCCACTGAAGGTATTGACAAAGTTCCCCTTCTGCAGCGGCCAATGCCCGACTTCCTTCTACACTACAAATTTTATCTGCATCCCCGTGCATCAAAAGCATGGGGATGTTTTTGGCTCTGCCATTGTCTTCATTGCATCCTAGATGAAGCTTTTCTCCGATTTCAAAGCCTTCCACTGCACATCTTGCCGTAATTTTGTCATGGACCAAAGGATCTGCCTTATACGCACCCACAGAAATTGGGTTTCCTAAATCCGCTTCCTCTACAGGAGAAGTAATTTGTGTCTTGGGCATAATCTTGGACAGCAGCTTTACCACTTGATAAAGGGGTTTCGACGGTTTATTGACCAAGGTAATCCATGGTGCAGAAACTACATAGGCAGTAAGGGCACCATTATATTCCCCTTGGCTACGATAATCCAGCACAATGTTCCCGCCCATGCTATGCCCATAAAGCACTACAGGAACCCCAGGGTAAGTTTTTTTTGCATAGTCAATTAATGCAGAGACATCTTCTCTCACTGCTGATCTTGGGCTGCAATCTCCACGCTTGCCCATAGACTTTCCATGTCCTCGAAGATCCATGGAGACTAAGGCAATATTTTTTTCATGAAAAAAACCTGCCATACGATCATATCTTCCTGCATGCTCCCCAATTCCATGAACCAGACAAACCACACAGCATGGCGCATCAACCGGCCAAAGATATCCGATTAATTCTCCTTCATTTGTTTTCTTTAACACAAAGTTTTTCATTGATTTTGTTCTCCCTTCTACCAAAATTCTATTCTTCCCCTTTATATTACAAGTTTTTCATGTTTTATTGTTCTCTAGTTTTAGGCCGCTATAATGAAGATACTTTATCGATAGCTCGATGGAAACCAACAAAGGAGGATGAGTTTTATGCATACAAGAAAGTGTACAATTTGTAGCAGTACGCATAATACCCGCCAGTTCAGAGACGGATATGTTTGCGAAGAGTGTTTAAATTACGTTATTACCAAATTTTAGGTTACGCTGCTTGCTCCAAAGCGGAGTTAATCCAACACTAAATCATCAATTCATCGAGTTTATAGAGTCGCAATTCTGCGGCTCTATTTTTTTCTGTTCCTTCTCTGGGCCTTTTTTCCAAGCTGGGCACTTCTCTTCTCTGCGGCAATTCGTTTCTTGGTCTTTGCCTTCATCACCGAATACCCAAATCTTCCTATTGGCCGCTGATTTAATCCGAAATACTCCCCATGGCAATAGGCAACCAGCCCCGCCTTTTCCAGTGCAATCCTATCTTTTTCATCAATAAGCTCTTCATTCACTTGAACATTGACGATTTCTCCAATGAACATATCGTGTGAAGGAAATTCTTTAATCTCTATAACTTTGCATTCAATATTTACCGGACTCTCCTTAATTGCCGGACAGGAAACCAGTTCACAGGGTGCAGGTGTCAATTTTTGTTCTGCAAACTTATCCAGATCTCTTCCCGATCTTACCCCGCAAAAATCTGTGGCGAAGGTCAAATCCTTGGTGACTAGGTTGATTACAAATTCACCGGAATCCTTAATCAATTGATGGGAGTAACGTTCCTTTCTCACCGACACATAAGTCATCGGTGGATCTGAGTTGATAATCCCTGTCCATGCTATGGTAATAATATTTTTAATGCCGTCGATTTCACCGCAAGAAACCATTACTGCCGGTACAGGATTCACCATGGTTCCCGGTTTAAAATTTCTCTTTGCCATTTATTTCTTTCCTCTCATTTTTTCCAAAACCTTTGTAAATTCTTCTGGAAGCTCCGCTTTGAATTCCAAGTATTCTCCCGTTGTTGGATGTTCAAATCCTAAAAGGTAGGCGTGAAGCAGCTGTCCCTTTATTCCATAAGGATTTTTTTCCGGTCCATAGGTGCTATCTCCCAAAAGCGGATGCTTGAGCCGAGATAGATGAACCCGAATTTGATGGGTTCTGCCTGTTTCTAACCGCGCCTCAATTAGGGTGTACTTACCCAGTCGCTCCAAAACACGATAGTTGGTTACCGCTCGCTTGCCGCCTGTATCTACCACAGCCATCCGTAATCGATTTTTCGGATCTCTTCCTATGGGCAAATCAATTTTCCCGGTATCCTCTTTTAGATTATGATAAACGATAGCCTGATAGCCTCTAGTAATGGTGTGTTTTTCTAATTGTGCTGCCAAGGATTGATGGGCCTTATCGGTTTTTGCAATCATCAACAGGCCTGTGGTATCTTTGTCTATGCGATGAACAATTCCCGGTCGTTTGACTCCGTTTATCGACGATAGACTATCCTTACAGTGATGCATGATTCCGTTGACCACTGTTCCGGTGTAGTTTCCCGGTGCAGGATGAACCACCATGCCTTTTCTTTTATTTATCACCAAAACCTGATCATCTTCGTAGACAATTTCCATGGGAATATCCTCCGGAACAATGTCAGGCTCTAGGTTAGGGGGAAGGGTCAACAAAATGGTTTCTCCCCCTTCTATTTTTTGTTTCTTTCGTGTAGAAACGACACCATCAACGGTAATGCAGCCCGCTTCTATTTTTTGTTGGATAAAGCTTCTAGAAAGCTGCGGTAGGGCCATTGCTAAGGCCGCATCCAAACGTTTTCCTACCATATCCGCTTCCATTGATACACAGATTTCTTTTTCTTCGGACATCTTCTTCTCCTTTTATCTCCGCTATGCCTTCCGCCCATCAATAAAGATAACAAAGAAACAAAGCAATGCACAACCTACACAAACAAAAATGTCTGCCAAGTTAAAAATGGGGAAGCGACCAAAGTCTAAAAAGTCCACCACATAGCCTGCGGCGATCCGATCATAAAGATTTCCAATGCCTCCACCAATAATCAGCGCGATGGAAAAAAGAAGCAATTTCGGTCTATTTTTTCCATGCCTTCCAAGGTAAATCAGTCCTGCCAGCATTACAATTCCCGGAACTGCAATAAGCAAAAGCTGCTGCCCCTCAAAAATGCTAAAAGCAGCGCCTGTATTCCGGATATACGTAAGGTTAAAAAATCCGTCAATGATTGCGATGCTTTCGTTTAAATTCATATTCGTAACAACGAAGTGCTTGACCAATTGATCAAGCACTATTGCTGCCAGTATAATTAAGTAATAGTACATAGATGTCACGGAACTATTCTCCCGCTTCCTCCTTCATATTAATCACTACTGTTTTTCTATCTTCTTCCGGGTCTGTGTAAACCTTTGCAAACATGGTTTTTTCCAAGCTGTCCGTGCTTAAGCTTTCTCTGCCTTCTGCCATGGGTGCACTAACCAATTCCTCCAGTTTATTGTCGTTGAAATCGGCGAACACTTCTTCTTGCGTCTCTTCAAATCGTTCAAGCTCGCTTTCTAGCATTCTTTTGTATTTTGATCTGAACTCTACATAACGTCGTTCCATAACTTGATTTTCATTTTTTAGTCGTTCTGCACGTTCTCTTGCTTCTCTTACGGTTAGTTCTGCATCTAATTCTGCATTTTTCAGTAGAATTTCCGCACGCTTCTCTGCACTGATGGAAATATCGC
>JAVWKI010000034.1:10396-13391 GCA_036638575.1 Anaerovoracaceae bacterium
CGTTGTGCCTGCTGAAGAACCTTAACCACTTCACCTTCAGAACCTTTATACTTTTCAAGGGCTTCTTCTAAAGAAGCAACCTCGGCCTTTAGCCTTGCATTTTCTTTTACGATTTTTTCAAGATCCAAAGTGATCAAGTCCAAAAACATGTCCACTTCTTCTTCTTTGTATCCTCTAACGCCTTTCGCAAATTCTTTGTTTTGAATATCTAATGGTGTAATCATGCCTTACCTCCATCCATCTTTCTGTGCACCGGTAAAGTCAAAGCCTTTGCTTTCCTTATTTGCTGAGATGTCTACGTTTTCCGGAGCAAAAACAAAAATATTGTTTGCAATTTTTTGTACGTTTCCATTTAGCGCGTAGGTTGCTCCGCTAAGGAAATCAAAAATCTTTCGTGCTGTATCCGAATCAATGGTTTCTAAATTAATGATTACCGGCTTCTTTGCCTTTAAGGAGTCTACTAGTTTAGGGCATTCTTCAAAACCTTCCGGCTCAATAACGATCAACTTAAACGGAGTTGTACTTCTGTTCATTGGAATCACCTTCTCCTTACTATTGCTTTGACTATAGTTATTTCTCGGTTCTACCTTTTTTCGTTCCAGTTGTGCTCCTGCTGCTTTGATTTCTTCTTCTTCAATTTCATCGTCATCTTCAATCTCTGCAATCCCTACTAAATCCTTAAACTTGTCTAAAACACTCATGTCATATCCTCCTTTAATCAATAAACTCTTTGTCCGAATATTGCACTGCCTACTCTCACTAAGTTTGACCCCTCTTCAATGGCCACACGATAATCGTGGGACATCCCCATAGACAAAACTTCACATTCAAGATTCTTGTGGCAAATATTCTTTAACTTGTCATATTGCGCTTTAACTTCTCTAAAATATGGTCTTACCTCGTCTAATTCTTCAACGATTGGCGCAACACACATCAACCCCTTAATTTTCAGATTTGGACAAGTATCCAAAATCTCTTCAATTAAGGTCTCGGTTTCTTCTGCTGAAGTTCCAAATTTATTTTCTTCTTTTCCTGAGTTTACTTGAATCAAAACATCCATTGTCAGGGAATGCTGTGCTGCTCTCTTGTCAATTTCCTTGGCTAGCTTGAGCGAGTCCACAGAATGAATCATACAAACCTTATCGATAATATACTTTACTTTGTTGGTCTGTAAATGGCCTATCATGTGCCAACGAACCGGCTTCACCTTTTCGTATTTATCTAAGATTTCTTGTACTTTGTTTTCTCCAATGTCCGTAACGCCTTCCTCAATTGCAACATTCATTTCTTCTGCAGTATGGGTTTTGGTCACTGCCACCAGCAATACATCTTCGGGAATTCCTTCTTGTACAGCCTTTAAATTTCCTTTAATATCTACCATGTAACTACCTCTTTATCACTTTTTTGCTTTTGGGTTTTTCAGTACCTCGTCATAAACCTTTACGGTATTCACTGCCTTACCCTCTTGATCATAATAGGTGCCTTCCGCAACCAAGTTCTTTTTCCCATCGCTCTTAAGCACTTGCACCGGAACAAAATAGTATTCCTCTGAGGTGGATTTTACATAAACCCCCACCTGATCGTCTTTGCTGGTCAAGCAACCCTTGCTCACCAATAAGCCGGTAGTGTCGGTGGTTAAGATCTTCCCCTTGTTCATTCGTTCCTTAGTATACTCTTCATAGTAACGATTTGTTTTCGTCACCACCAGCCACCGTTTATCATTTTCAATGATTTCCGATACGCTAGCATCTATTGTCCCCTTTGGTAACTCAATGGTTACGGGTTTTCCAACTTCATAGCGGGTAATATTTGCCTGTTCAATCCAAAAGGCAACATACCAATTGCTGTTGTCGCAAATTTTATAGAGGGGATCCCCTTGTTCAATTTTTTCTCTTTTTATATTTTCCGGCTTGGCATTAATCGCCTTCGTCCGATCATAGTCAAGTTCTTTTATTTTTTCAATGTTAAAATAGTCTTCGTATCCATCAATGTAATAAGTGACTACACCCTTTCGCTGACTAAGGTAAGTTTCATCGGGAACAACGCTGGCTCCAAGACGAGAAAGCATGTCCTTATATTTGGATTCACTTCCCTCCTTGGCCCCCTCCCCGGGAGTAAAGGCTAGCACTTCTACATTTTTTTTAATCTGCGTTCCTTCATCGATAATATAGCTGGCCGTTCCTGCCTGACTTGCAACATATACGGTTTCATCTCTGAGCGTGTAGCAATTCACTTCATCTGCAATTCGCATCTGCCCATACTGCAAAATTTCGGTACGGGTAAGTGCTCCGGTCAATGAAGGAATAATGGCAATGACAACGTATATCACGATTAGGGTAAGTACAAAAATGGATATATATTTTGTCTCTTTCTTCATTTTTGGCATATTTTGCCTCCGCCTATAGTTTACACCAATTCTAACACTTTTTCCAATATTTTTTTCTCATCCTTGGTCAGCTCTCGCCCGCTGCTACAGAAGGCCTGAAACAGATCTGGCCGCCGTTCCTTGGTAATTCTCAGTGCCTGTTCAAACTTCCATAAATGAATGAGTTTATGGTTTCCTCCGGTCAATACCTCTGGAACGGTTCTCCCCTTATATTCCCTTGGTTTTGTATATTGCGGATACTCCAGTAGTCCGGAATAAATGGACTCCTCTAAAACAGATTCATCACTTTTTAGCACGCCTGGCACCATACGCGCTACCGTATCAATCAATACAATCGCTGCCGGTTCTCCGCCGGTTAGAATGTAATCTCCAATGGAAATTTCTTCAATTTCAAATTCGTCTAAAATCCGTTGATCGATCCCTTCATAATGGCCACAAAGGACAACCAGGTTCTCCTCCTTAGACAGGGTTTCAATCTTTTCTTGGTTCAGCACCGGTCCCTTAGGGGACATATATACAATTTTTTTCTCTCTGGCAGAAATTGCCTCTAATGCACGAAAAATAGGGTCACAGGTCATGACCATACCTGCACCTCCGCCAAAGGGATAT
>JAVWKI010000035.1:0-4521 GCA_036638575.1 Anaerovoracaceae bacterium
AATGGTAACTACCTTGCCATCAAAAGAGAAATCTTCGTAGTAAGAATAAATCACCTTGGCATCAATCCGCTCCTCAACAAGCGCCCGAATTTCATCGCCATCTTTTTTCATCCGCTGGAACTTTCCACCACTTTTGTGATCAAGACCGCTGATCTTGCCAAAGATTTCCTTCGCTCTGACCGAACAGGCTTGCTTATCAATTGTGATTACTTGGTTTATCCGATTCATCTTTCAGTCATCCTCACTTAAAACTTCTGTTCCACCATTAAATGCTTAATTTGCCCTTTAAGTCTTTGTCTAAGGCCTTAACAATCATACTCATCATCTTAAATCCTACTGCTGAAATTATAACAATCTCGCTTCTATCAATTTCTCCATCCCACGGTTCTAGACAAACATTTTTGCCTACTGTGCTTACTTGAATATTTCCCTTGTCCGTCATCGCAAAGCCCTTGATTCGGTAAGACCCGGAAACCACCTGCAAAATAAATTCTCGCAATTCCTCATAAGGCAAAATTTCTGTACCCTTTACAATAAAGGTCGCCGGCCTTGATGCCTGTGTATTACTGGTTTCCCTTCCCTCAGGAAGGAAATCTTCTCTCTGTCCGAAATGATCAATGATCTGTTTTACATCTACCTTACAAAAGCTAGTAATATAGGATGGTACATTGGGATTAACCTCCTTGATTTTTTCCAACGTTTCTTTTAGCTGTACTTCATCAATCAAATCCCCCTTATTTACAATCACTCCCCCCGCAAACTCTAATTGGGAATGTATTGCCGGGAGAAGCTCAAACATATCCAAGAAAGTCTCTCCGTCTACTACACAAATCGAACCTTTGTAAAAATATTTATTTTTGATTTTGTGTTGGATTCCAGCCAATATTGTTGTCATATTTGCTGGATCTGCAAGACCTGATGCCTCAATAAACAAGTAGTCTAAATCAATAAAAGACATTTCAATTAGGCTATCTACGAATTTATCCTTAATGCAAGCACAAAAGATGGAGCCATTGGAAAGCTCTGCCATCTGTATGCCTTCTTTCTTTAGTAGCATTCCATCAATATTGATTTCACCAAATTCATTTACAATTACTCCGGTTTTGTAGTCCTTATATGCCTCCAAAACTTCTTTCATCAAGGTGGTCTTCCCTGCCCCTAAAAACCCTGTCATCAATACTACATTGATCATACCTCATACCTCGCATCTCTCAAAATCGCTTTACAGTCACGGACGCTCAAGCCTCTATTGCCTTGCGTCTCTGCACGGTTATCTCTCGGATTACTTCCAGACTCAGCATAAAGCTGATTTATTCCAGCAAGCAAAGTCATTTGATTCGTCTCGTGGGCGTTCATGGATTTTTTTGGATCAACCGCGATCCTTGTCACCGCAGCAATTTTTGTAAACTCCAGTAAATCTATCGTACCTTTTTCCGCCATCGGGGTTCCTTTTGCGGGTACTCTACACATAACCGCCATCACGTCTACCTCATAACGAATTGCTCGCTGAATTTCATCGGCAATTTGCTCTGGTGTATGCTCCGGACCTATAGGTTCTATACAATAGTATAACGCTAAGCCTACTCCCTTTAACGCCTCTATGGTGGCAACTCGTCTTTCTGGCTCTACCTCTGTATCTGTACCTTCTCCTAGTCTACAGATGTGGTAAACGCCTGTAAACCCTTTTTCTATAAGTTTCCCTGCTACCACCTCATCAAAATCTCCGATATTGGCAATAAGCTCAGTTTCTGGATTCAGCTTTTTTTTCACTTCTTCTGCAATTGAGAGAAACGCTTCAATCGGGTAGTCGGCAGTAGTCATGAGAAACAAAGCATCTATGCCTTCTTCCACGTAGCTTTGTACCTCTTCCAAAATCTCTGCTTTACTCTTTTTGTACCTTTGCTCTGCAGAAAAATGGTTCTCCCCGAAGGTGCAGAATTTACAATTTGCAGTGCATGGCTCTGCATTAAGACCGATTTGGGCAAAGACATACCCTCTTTGCCCAAATTTCTCACGACTCATACGATAAGCTCTTGCAAGCAAGTCAAAATAATCCTTGCTGCCGTTTTCTATTGTTAACAGGTCTATTATCTCGTCTCTTGTTATCTTACTTGTCATGATTGAATCTCCTTTGTTTGCCTCTAAACTTTAATTCTTATGCCTTCTGGTTATTTTGCTGCAGCCCTAACTGCTTCGATTAGTTCTTCTCTACTTGGAATAATCGAGATATATTTTTGTTCTCCGTTAATACACATCGTAGGGAGATTTGCAATGCCCATCTTTGCAGTTCTTGCAATATCTTCTTTGATAAAATACTTATACACTCTGTATTCTGCAATATCTTTCATTTCATCAAAGGCGTCTTCCACTGCAGCCAACATGTACGTACAAGCTGCACACTGTTCTGGATCTAGCAAGAACAGTTCGATAATCACCTTGTCTGCATTTGCATAATCCGGAATTTCTACTTCAATGTCATCAAAGGCTCCACCTTCATAATTCTTAATTAGTTCTCTTGAGCTTTCAGGATTCTTTGCGGCCTGTGCACAAGCAATGGTGTTCTCCATTGGCGTAGCATACGGCATATCACATCCTGGGCTAACAATGAAGTTTGTCTTATCCTCTACACTGTCAATTAAATCGATAACACTCTTAATATTGTCTTGCTGGGTTCCATGAAGCATTGTTGTGGTCAATGGAATATTTCCTCCAATAAGAATATTGTATTTGTCCGTTACCTTTTTTGCTTCCGCAAGATTTACGTTTTCATCAATTGAAACGCCGTCCGGTCCCATCTTACACATTACCTCAATCTGTGATGTTGCATTTCCGCAAACGAAGAAGGAGGAGAAAACCCCTTTGCTTCGGATGTAGTCAAAAACTCCCACAAAGGATTCACTAAGCATCTTTTCAATCATTTTTGGAGATACCTGGCTAATCAGCGGATCTACAACTGCAATAACATCACAGCCTGCGTTAATATACATCTCTGCCATCTTGCAAGCGACTTGTCCACAATAGCCAACCAGATCTTTAACGTATTCCTTATCCTTCATCATATCCATAAAGATATTGCTACCTCTCAGATGAGAAGCCAAGGTAAATGGTCCACAAATCAATCCATAGATCGCTACATCATCACCAACCGCTTCCTTGATCCTTCTTGTTGCATCTAGTGCCATCGGAATACGTCCAGATTCTTCTGTAGGCATCATGCATGTACATGGAAGTGTTTTCTCATTTTCTAAAGGATGCGTTTTTACTGATGGCGGATTGTCCTTTGCCCACATTAATTCACAGCCTAAAATTTCTGCTTCTATCTGTAGGTCAAACAAAACAGGAAGACCGTCAGGCATATAAAGCTTGTTCACTTCCTTCAACGATTCAACAATCTTATCCGAGTCTTTTAACATCTCTTCGGCAGTATAGCCTTTGAGCAATCCAGCATGCACACCTGCAAAAGGCACCCAAGGAACTTCATCCAATTTTTCATGTCTAAGCGCTTTAAATATCAGTTCTTTTCCCATTTCTTCCTCCAATTAATTCCTGTTCTTTTTGCTGTAACGTTTCTTTTTTTGAATAAACCTTACCTACTATATAAGCAATAATTGTGCCAATTTTTTGACAACTCACGATTTATTTCCTCCCTATTTTTCAATAGAAATTTCCTTTCCTCAGATTTATTCCTTTGTTTTAATGATTTTTTTCATTATCTATGATGATTTTTTTCATTTTTTTAATAGAAAAGGGACTGTTTACAGCCCCTTTATTCACTTTTAACCCTTTAGCTTACTAATTTCTCGGCTAATTCTACTGCCGTAATGGCATCTTCGGAATAGTTGGCATCAATTCCTGCTGCATAATCTGAGGAAAGTGGTGCTCCACCTACCATGACCTGTACATCCGCCTTTAGCCCTGCGGCTTTAAGTGCTTCTACTGTCTTGTCCATGGTTACCATTGTTGTAGTAAGCATAGCAGACATGGCCACAATGTTTGGCTTGTGTTCCTTAACTGCTTCAACAATTTGTTCTACGCCGATATCCACGCCTAAATCAACCACTTCAAAGCCAGAGCCTTCAAGCATCATTACACAAAGCTTCTTTCCAATATCGTGTAAGTCTCCCGCTACCGTACAGAAAATTACCTTCCCTGCTACTTTGATATCTCCTTCTTTTAGGAATGGCTTTAATACTTCCATCCCTGCATCCATAGCATTTGCTGCCATAAGAACTTCAGGGACAAACATTTCACCCTCCTTGAACAGAACGCCGACTTCGTTCATGCCTTCGATTAAGCCATCATTCATGATTTCAAAAGGATCTAGTTCGTCCTCCAAGGCTTCTTCAACTAATTCTACTACTTCCTCAAGCTCACCGTCTTCAATGGCAGCCTTGATATTTTTCAATACTTTACTCATTGTATTTCTCCTTTTAATTACTTCACGCCGTATTCCACTTCTGCATCTTCAATAACTTTTCTGATATAGGCTGCAGCATCTTCGCTTAGCGGCTCAGGCTTGTG
>JAVWKI010000035.1:4531-12883 GCA_036638575.1 Anaerovoracaceae bacterium
CTAATATTTTGATTGCGGTTTCATAGGCAACGGTAGTCATATCCTTGCTGCCACTTGCAACCCAAGCATCTCTGGCCTGACGATTGATAATTTTGGAATGAGACTGAATCTCCTTGAAGTTTCCGCTGGTGTGAGGATGGGATACAAATTCGCCTGTCTTAATCTCCTTGATTACATCCAGAGCCAAAGTTTTCTCATTTACCTCAAAACCATTGATTGTATGAAGAACCATCTTGAAAATTTCCGAGTCAATAATCAGCTGTGCTAAATCGAATGTCATCCCTAGCTCAATCATTCCTGCACCGTATATAAGGTTGGCGCCACCCTGGGCAGCCATCATAGCGGTTAAGGTTTTTTCGTGAGCAGCCTGTGCATCCGGAACTTTACTGTCTGCCTATCCTCCGGCTACGAATGATGGTAGCAGATAGTATTGTGAAAGCTGTGCAACCGCATTACTAATCATGGAAAGCTCAGGTGCACCAACCGGTGTAGTCAGATGTCTCATGTCCATAATACTTGTTGAGCTTGCATAAAATACCGGAGCTCCTTTTTCCGTAAGCTGTGAAAGTACAACTGCTGACAGCACTTCTGCATTATGTGTCACCAGAGTTCCTGCCAAGGTTACTGGCGCAGTTGCCCCAGATAAAGCCATGGAAATAATATTGCTTGGAATACCGTGACGTGCTCCCAAAATAATTGTATCCGATGCGGTAGGATTTAATTGCAATGGACTGGTGGGACATACGTTAAAGGTAACGATAGGTCTTTTTTTCAGTTCGTCCTTTCCACCAACAATATAGGCAGCCATATCAATAATTTTTGAAGCATTTTTTTCTCCATCTGGACCAATAAAGCAATGCTTTGTGGTGTTGTGGAACATCGCCTCAATGTTGTGCAAGGCTTGTACTTCTCCCGGTTGATCCTGAGAAGCAACAGAACGATATGCCACTGGCAACACATCTAAAGAATCGGCAACCAAAGTATTTCTTGCTAAGTCTGCCTTGGTCGATCTTCGATATTCCTTGGTATAAGGATCCACCACATTAACGCCTTCACCGAAGTTAATGAATGCGACTTTTTTCTGTTTAATCACATAATCGTTTTTTGGATTTCTTCCTGCAAGGGTAAACACCGATGGAGCGGATCGAATGCACTCTTCTACAACATGTGGAGGAATCTTTACAAACTCTCCTTCAATTGTAGCGCCTCCCTCTTCAAATATTTTTCTTGCCTTTTGACTTTCTACTTTAATTCCCACCTGTGACAATACTTCAAGACTTGCTGCATGGATTGCATAAAGCTCATCTTGGGTAAGTTTATTACCATAAGACTGTGCGCATTTAATGGTATCCAAAATACCTGCGGCTTTCCTTTCCTTTTTCGCCATAACGACCTCCTAATCAACAAAATAACTGTTTCTGTCTAATGTTTTATTCCTTATATTAACAGCAAGAACCATGCCAACTTCGTTGGCGTAATTAGGGCTGAATATTTTGAGTATTTCCAATAGTACCACAGCTTCTTTGTATCAATGTAAACAAAAAGTGTAACCTCTATACGGTTACACTTTTTGTTATAAGGTTACATTTTCTGTAACCTACTTGGTTTTAATTCCATATTTATTTAATTTTTTATATAAAGTTTTTCTTGAAATTCCCATCTTTCTGGCCACCATGCTCACATTTCCTTCATAGAGGCTAAGTTTTTCTAAAATTTCTTCTTTTTCTCCGGGAACAGAAACAGCAACTTCCGCCGGCTCAAGTCGCGTTACTTCGGGCAACGCCTTTTCTTGCATCTGTTTGGCTTCGGCTTCAATCAACTTTCGATTATTTTCTATGATTTCATCTACAGTCTCTTCAGGCCTAAATCGCATTCTCTCCACTACATTTTGCAATTCTCTTACATTTCCGGGCCAATCATAGTGATAAAGCTTGATTAATTGGTCGTCACTAAACGCCTTCTTTTTTAAAAATTCACTATTTCCACTTCGTTTAATAAAATATCCAATCAGCAGAAAAATATCATCTTTTCGCTCTCTCAACGGAGGAATTTTCAAGTTAATAATATTTAATCGGTAATAGAGATCCCTACGGAAATTATTTTTGTTGGACTCCTCCAAAAGATTTTTATTGGTTGCACAGACAATCCGAATATCTATAGGAATTTCTGTACTTCCGCCTACCCGGGTAACCGATTTGGTTTCAAGAACTCTCAACAACGCCACCTGTTGTGCCAAGGGCATTTCTCCAATTTCATCTAAAAACAGTGTTCCGCCGGAAGCTTGCTCAAATTTTCCGGCCTTTCCACCTTTGGCTGCCCCAGTAAACGCACCGTCTTCATATCCAAAAAACTCACTGCTGACCAGCTCTGCAGGTATGGCCCCACAGTTTACTGCAACAAAGGGACCATTTGCCCGCTTGCTACTATTGTGTATTGCCTGAGCAAACATTTCTTTTCCCGTTCCACTCTCCCCTTCAATCAACACTGAACACTCTCCTTGTGCTACTGCCTGAGCATAAGATTTCTGTGCAATCATCTTTCCGCTAGAGGTAATAATATCCGAAAATTTAAAGAGGGCCACATTTCCATAATTCCCCTTTTTCGGTTGGCGTACCGCCTTCCCACCAATAACCGATTTAGATGCATTTAATTGTTCATTGGCTTTTTCTAAGGCTCTTGCCTTTTCATCAATTTTTTCCTTCCACTGCGTAATGTCTACTCCTAGTTCTTGAAATTCCAAAAGTTCCCCATCTTCAGAGAAAAAAGCCTTGCCCACATACTGAATCCAAATGATTTTCCCATCCACTCTCTTGGATCGCCCTTCAATTTTATAGTTGGCGGTTTCCGGTGTAACCACATTATGCATCATGCAAGTTTCCCTGTCTTCAGGAATGATGAAGTCAAAGCAGCTTCTTCCTACCGCTTCCTCTACACTCACCCCATGGCATTGGCAAAAAGCCTTATTCACATATTTAATTACACCTTCTTTGTCTTCAATAATGACAATCTCAGACAAATTATCAAAACTGCTCAAATATTCGTTTTGCATCGCTGTCCTACCTCCCCTATGATCATCAGTATATACCATCCTCCACTTCGGTTCAACTACAGCCCCTTAACCAAAAGAAGTGCAAACCTTTTGGCCTACACCTCTTGTTGGAAAATTATTTATTTTACACTTATTTTACTTTAATCCTTATGCCTCTTTTTTGTCAGAATCAGAAGCTTCAAGCTCTTTCGGATCATCTGGAATGAAAGAGTCCTTCATCATATATTTCTGTAACAATCCAGATTTTTTATCTTCCTTGAACCACTTAAATAGTCCAAATTCCATGTAAATGATAATAAACATAAATGGAACAGAAATGATACAAGAGAGCATCTTCAGTGCAGAGAAATCTGCCTTAGCAAAGATAATGGATAGTGGAACTAGCGTCAATACGATACACCAGAATACACGCAACCAACGGCTTACGTCTCCGCCTTTTTCCAAAGTCTTTGTTGTTGTCTGTGCTAAGGAAAGGGATGCTGTATCTAGTGAGCTTGCTACGAAGCCAACAATAATGACCATCATGATGATTGGCAGAATCATTGCTCCACCTGGAAGTAATTCCAAAGTGTTGTAAATACCCGTTTCTCCGTGTCCTGCACCTACCTGTGAAACCAAATCGGTTAACCCATTAATGTGTGCATGGATAGAAAAGCTTCCATCGATAGCAAAAATCAACCAACCGCCGGCACTGATACCAAATAATGTCGCAAAGGAAACCTGCCTGATGGTTCTGCCCTTGGAAACCTTGGCAATAAATATACCCATCATTGCTGCATAATTTAGATAAAATGCTTGGAAGTATAATGTCCATGCCTCTGGGAATCCGGTATCTGCAATCGGATCTAGGAACAGGCTCATTCTTGGAAATTCCTGAATCATCCATCCAAATGAGTTTACGGTATTTTTCATAATGAAAGTGGTCGGTCCAGCAAGGAACACATAAAGTAAAAAACCGATACATAGTACGGAGGTAATATTACTCAAATACTGCATTCCTTTTTTTGTTCCAATGAAGGAGGTGAAGGTAAACACCAAGGCGATAACCACAACAATTCCTACTTGAATCGGGAAGGTCATTTCAACTCCGGTTACCTGAGTAATTGCTCCTCCTGCTAGCGGTACGGCTAGACCTAGAGAACATCCAAGGCCGCCTACAATACCAAAGATAACGGCAAAGTCAATAACCTTACCTATAGCAGTTTTCCCTTTTCGCTCTCCCATCATGGCGCCGCATACGGCACTGGTCTGTAAGATCGGTACTTTTTTAACATAAAATGCATAAGACATGGCAACACCGATAACCACGTAGATTGCTTGGCCAGAAAGACCCCAGTGAAAGAATTGATACCCCAATGCTGCTTCTGTAGCGGCTACAGAATGTGGCTCAAGTCCAATTCCCGGAGCATCATAATAGGATGCCCATTCGGTAAAGGACCAATAAAGTGCTGCGGATGCTAAGGCTGCCAAAGTCATCATCGCAACATAACTGAACATATTGTATTCTGGTTCTTCTTCTCCCAGTTTAACATTACCATATCTACTAATACCAAAGTAGAAGGATAACACTACCGCAACCAAGGTGAAGACTTCCAAAATTGAACCGGTAACTTGGATAATCACATCAAATAATGAATTGGTTCCGTCCAAAGCTGCCGTCGGATTAAAAAACATAAATACTACAAAGCCTAATAATAACGCTAAGCTGACAATAATCAGCGGTAAATCAAATTTACCTTTACTTTTTTCATTTAAATTATTCATATGTAACTCCTAACACAACAGAGAAACTAACAATTTACACCGGCTAGGCCGAAAGTCCTCCCTTCGACCTACGCCGATTTATTCACTTAAAGTGATTTACCTACTTGTTTTTTAAATAATTCTACGCTAGGGATCTTAATGTCCAAAAGCTCCGCGATTTTGATTTTCGCTGCCATGCCATAGGATGAATGTGGAGTGATGATGATGTGGCCGATATCTAGAGATTCCCTGATCTCCTTCATTGCAGCTTCATCAGATAAATCAAACGTTGTACATCCTAGCTTTCCTGCTACATATTCTTTTGCTTCGTTTAGCTTCATTCCTCTGAATACCATACGTGCTACCAAGTCTCCAGCAGCGCGCACTCCGCCCATTCCGGCGGCGGCTTCATGGACTGCAGCCATCCCGAAAGCATCTCCGTGGCCTATCTACAATCCGTCGGCTTTGCCGATTTCAATCATTGCTTTTGAAACTCTTGAGGTTGCATCCACAGGGGATACGTTAGTTAGCGGGATTCCACCTACACCCATACCTACGTCTACAAGTACAGGAATATCTGCTACATTGGTAGCCTGCTGTACATAGGTAACCGCACGAGAAAGGTTCCAAGCAAAAGATCTACTACTATTTGTGTTTACAACACAGCCATAACTCTTTACCCCTGCTTTTTCACAAGTTTTAACCTGCTTAGCCGGATACTGTCCTGCAAGCTTGTCCCCTTCAAACTTAAGTCTACCGTGCATTCCCAAGTGGAATTCATTTGCCATACCCATCGTGATACAAAGATCCGGATATTTTTCTGAGAGTACCTTTGAAGCGTTAAGTGCTGCCAGGGCATCTGCATCTCCAGAAGCTCCTGCAGTATCAAACTGAAGGCCGTCAGCACCGGCTTCTGCCATAATCGATCCGATATAAATCATATCTTCTGCACAAAGCTCTGCAGCCTTCTCCTGTGCTTCCATCGCTTCCTTGATTTTTCCATCAGGAAGTAGCATTGACCAGTTTTCTACTGGTCCATCAGGTTTTGTGTAAAGACCCATGTTCGGCATTGCTCCGTAGAACAGCGGAATAATCGTCTGCTGCTGTGCCTGTTCCATGGTCATCGCTTCTTCTGGAGCAATGTTCTTGATTGCCTTGTAGCTGTAGTCCATGTTGCAAAGTTCCATTGAATCTGAGCAAAGTACCCTCTCATGAATCAAAATATCTGTGCATCTGTCTACCGGTACCCCAGATCTTACCGGGATCTTTAGCGTTCCTGCATCAAAAGTTGTAATCGCTTCATTTCCACGCTCAACGCTGACCAGCTTGTTTGGCATTGTCAAGATCTCAACCAAATAATCCACATCCCCATCACTCATGGGTGTTGATTTTCCTCTGGTAACGGCATCATCCATGCCTGCGAGGACATCTTCACGGATTTGCTCTTTGGTCATCCAAACGCCTTCACCATCGCCCATACGGGTGAAGTATTTCTTGTCACTCATGACTCTTTCTCCTCTCGTTTCCTATTACAATATCTTATTTTTCTTCAATAAACTTAAGTGCTCTTTGACAACACTCTGAGGCATCTTCGGTGTAAGCATCTGCACCAATTTTGTCTGCCCATCGTTGGGTAATTGGAGATCCACCTACCATAGTTTTATATTTTTCTCTGATTCCTTGTTCTTTTAACTTGTTTTCAATTTCTTGCTGAACAACCATTGTTGTAGTAAGAAGTGCACTGGTTCCGATGATGTCTGCGCCAATTTCCTCAGCCTTGGCGATAATCACATCCGCAGGAACTTCTCTTCCTAGATCATAAACATCAAGACCGCATGATTTTAGCATGGATACGCAAATGCCTTTTCCGATGTCATGTACGTCACCTTCTACTGTAGCCATGATCATCTTCCCTTTTTCTGCCGCTTCTTCGCCTTTTGCTTCAAGCTCTGCATCAACAGCATCGGTAACAAGCTTCATTACTTCTGTCGCGAAAATCAACTCCGGTAGGAAAACTTCGCCTCTGCCAAAACGATCGCCAAGTTCGTTCATTCCTTTGCTGAATCCTTCCTGCAGTAATTCCACCGCAGTGATGCCTTCAGCAGCACCTCTGTCCATAACGTCTTGTGCTGCGTCTTCGTCTGCTTCAACAATGGCGTCAAATGCTTCTCTCATTAAATCTTCTCGTGCCATTTTTATTCTCCTTTTAAATTTGATAATAAATGATAACTCTGCTACTATATAAAGCAATATTTATGCCAATATGCTCCCTTAAATCAAATTGTTCAAAAAAGACTGAATTTTCAATAGAAAAAAAACGAAACTCCATTAATTTAACAGAATTTCGTTTAAGATTTTATTTATTCTTCTCCATTTTCAATGAATTAATTCATTGCTATAGATGATTTTATTCATTATTTTTACGTTTCTTTATGTTTCTTTAATAATTTGACCACTGTAGATTGATCGATTTTCAATACCTCTGCCACCTTATAAGTTGACTTATACAACTCATAGGCACGGGTTACCAATTGCTTTTCTAATTCCCACTTGGCCTCTTTTAGCGGCATAAAGTCTGTGCAAATCACCTTTGATTCACTAGAAACTTCCCCATCTTTTCCCAAAAACAACTCCAAGTCTTCTCGCTGCAATACTTCATTTTCAGTCATTACCAGTACGCGTTCAAGCACATGCTCTAACTCTCTTACGTTTCCCGGCCAATTATATTCAGTCAAGGCCTGCCGAAAGTCTTCTCCAAACCACTTGCTGGTTCGATATTTAGAATTAAACCGCGTCAACAAATATTTGGCAATCGCACCGATATCCTCTGTCCGCTCTCTTAGCGGTGGAATTTTTATTGGGATTACACTAAGCCGATAATATAGATCCTTTCGAAAGGTTCCCTCATTGCACATTTTTTTCAAATTCCGATTAGTTGCAGCAACTACTCGGGTATCGACTTTGCGCACCTTAGTCCCACCCACACGAGTAAACGTTCCTTCTTGCAAGAAATCTAGTAAACGGGTTTGTAATAATAGCGGCATCTCTCCAATTTCATCTAAAAACAAAGTTCCCCCTTCAGCCATCTCCAATTTACCTTTTTTGCCGCCCTTATCCGCTCCGGTAAATGCCCCTTTCTCATATCCAAATAGCTCTGACTCAATTAAATTTTCCGGAATAGTCCCACAGTTAATCTTAAATAGCGGGCCAGTTCTTCGACTACTAAAACGGTGGATAGTCCTCACCGCAATTTCTTTTCCTACACCGGTTTCTCCTTCCACCAAAACCGCCATATCCAGCGGAGCAATTTTCACCAATGTCTTTTTTAACATCTTCATTGATTCATCTGCAGAAATGAAATTCTCTTCTACAAAAACATTTTCCAACAAATTATCAATTTCTTCTTTATTTTTTTCTATTTGTTCAGCCTGGTGTTTTACCGTTTCCAACAATTTATTGACCGCGTCCACATCCTTAGAGGTGCTCACCACCATAGTAATTTTATCATGATCTCCATCAAAAATAGGCACGCCTGTAGCAAGAACGGTACGCCCATCCTT
>JAVWKI010000035.1:12893-13382 GCA_036638575.1 Anaerovoracaceae bacterium
AAGGTCTGTATACAGTTTGCTTGCTTCCCTGTATGAATTACCTCCATAGTAACACTCTTGGTGAAGCAACCTTCTTCCACAAGGTCCTGTGCATTTTTACCAATGATTTCATCCACCGGCAGCCCCACAGACTTTGCCGAAGCTGGGTTAACAAATAAAATCTTCCCTTCTCCGTCTGTAACAAAAATTTCTTCACCTAAGTTCTCCGCCATTATCTTATAAAACTTTTCGTCAGCCATCTTTCTTATATCTGGCAAATCGTGTTTATGTTTATCCACTTTGACTTTCCCCCATCGTTTTAAGAAATATGAATTTACGGTTATTCCAACGAATCCGCCCTTGAAGCCCCCTTTCGGCAACGCCGGCTCAATCTTGGGATTCTTTCTATTCATTATAATAACCAAGCTGTGTCGCGGTTATTTCAATGAATCCTTCCTTTCGGCAACGCCGGCTCAATCTTGGGATTCTTTCTATTCATTATAATAACCA
>JAVWKI010000036.1:0-12280 GCA_036638575.1 Anaerovoracaceae bacterium
CAAAACACTTTTTTCAATCAGCGTGTTGCAAAAGTGTTGCAAAAACAGAGTGACAATTTTGGTGAAGCCCGCAAACCCGCATAAATACTGGATTTTTCAGCACTTCAAAACCAAGGGGATTTATTCCCACTCGATGGTTGCCGGTGGTTTTGGTGTAATGTCGTACATTACACGGTTTACGCCGTCTACTTCGGCTACGATTCTGCAAGCAATTTTGTTCAGCAGCGGATATGGCAGCTCCGCAATGTCTGCGCTCATGGCATCGCTAGATAAGATGGCACGAAGGGCAATTGCCTGTTCATAGGTACGTTTGCCGTCTTTTACGCCAACAGAGTTGCATCCCGGGCAAACGGTGAAGTACTGCCAGATGCTCTGATCTAGTCCTGCATTTGCAATTTCTTCACAAAGAATGGCGTCGGACTCTCTTACGTATTCTAGCTTTTCTCTGGTGATGGCGCCAACTACACGCACGCCTAGTCCCGGTCCTGGGAACGGCTGTCTCCAAACTTGTTCATGAGGAAGGCCTAAGGCTTCTCCTACTGCACGAACTTCGTCCTTAAATAACCATTTCACTGGCTCTAAAAGCTCAAAGTCAATATCCTCAGGAAGTCCGCCTACATTGTGATGGGATTTAACCACACCCTTGCTGGAAGCACTTTCAATAATATCCGGATAAATTGTTCCCTGTACAAGGAAGTCCATCTTGCCCAGCTTCTTTGATTCATCTTCAAACACACGAATAAATTCTTCGCCGATGATTTTTCTCTTTCTTTCCGGATCATCAACGCCTTCTAGTTTGTCTAAGAATCTATCGATAGCGTTAATAGAAACTAGTGGCATTCCAAACTGCTTACCAAAGATTTGATCGATCAGCTCCGGTTCACCTTTTCTCATTAGTCCGTGGTTAACAAACATGCAAGTCAACTGGTTTCCGATGGCTTTGTAAACTAGGGCTGCACAAACAGAGCTATCTACACCGCCGGAAAGGGCACAAAGTACCTTCTTGTCCCCTACGGTTTCTCTAATCTGCGCTACTGCATCATCGATAAATGCTTCAATTGTCCAGTTGCAAGCAAATCCGCATTCCTTTATAAATGCCTGGATTTCTTCCGGAGTTTTTTCATTTCCTTTTTCTAGTACGGGAACGCCCACCGCTTGCACCTTTGTCAAGTCTGCGGAAACTTCGTCATCTCCGATAACGACAATCGCCTTTGGGTTAAGTTCCTTTAGTTCTGCTGTATAAGGCTTCACTTCGCAATAAACATTTGCCAGTCTGCCTACCTTTGCCACTTGTTGGTTATTGTGTGCACCGTAGTCCACAACCAAGAGTAATTCTTTATTCATCAATTCTCGCCTCCGTATTGATTTTCTTTTATTTCTCACACGAGAACGACACTTACTTCGTTGCAAATCAAGGGTTTCTCGTGCAAATTTCTTGTTTTAACCTAATTATTATACGTTCTATTCCAAAAAAGAGCAACCGCAGATATTGTTCTTCTTTCGATTTGTCAAAAAATAATGCCGTATTTTGACTGTTTCATTGATTTTGTAGCATAGGTTTCTTCTCTAGGAATTGCTTTGTTTTTTGCTAAGTTAAGCTGAACAGGGGAAGCTTACTTTAGGTTACAACTTTGTTATTTTATTTTTGTTTTTCCGCCGTACGCCTTTCTTTTTCTGTGATATAATCTACCTATTAGTTTGAACGATTACAAGGAGTTGAATATGTCAAGAGTAAACAAAAAGAAGAAAAAGAAAATTAATCTTGTACGATTTACCGTTTTCCTTTTGATTGTGGTTGCCATTGTGGTGGGGGTTGTCTTTGCAATTCTTCATTTTTCTGCAGGTGGATACAACAGTGAGAAGGGTTTCAATAAATTCGCAAAAGAGTATTTCAAAGAAATTGGCAAGCAAGAGGTTGGCACTGCCGATACCAAAATTTCTTACGGTAAACCAATTTCCACCGGAATAGAAATGCCTAAGCTGGAAAAAGAACCGGCAAACAAGGCAATTTCTCAGGTGGTTGATCCCTTAAGTAAGAATTTTGAAAGCGAAAACAAGACCTTAGCCGGGGATAGCAAGGCTGCGCTTTTGGTGGGCTATGAATCATACAAAACACCACAGCCGGTGGAAGGTGTGGCCATTTATCACCGCGAACGGATAGAAGCCGGCAAGGAAGTCAAGGAAACAACCAAGGTTTATACCTATAATTTCTCTACCAAGGTTGGCGTTTCTATTTCTCCGGTACAGATTTTTAGCGGGGACTACGCTCCCGTATATAAGGAAAAGGTTACCGCAAAGTTAAAGAAAGATTACGGTGACAAGCTGCTCAAGGGTTACGAAGAAGCGATAGATAAAAATGCAGACCATTTTGTTATGACAAAAAACGGTTTCAAGTTCTTCTTTGATAGCGGAACGGTTGCAGATCACAAGGAGGGTGCAATTTCGGTAGAGCTTTCCTATGATGACTTTAAGGATTTGGTGAGAGAGGACATCGGTAAGCGAATTATCGACCCGGCTAAGCCAATGGTTGCTATTACTTATGATGATGGCCCGGATGCCAACACAACGCCGCAGATCTTGGATCTGTACGAGAAGCATGATGCGGTGTGTACCTTCTTTGAGCTTGGACAAAACGTAGATAATGTAAAGGGTTCTGCCGAGATTCTCAAGCGAGAACTTGCCCTAGGCTGCGAGGTTGGGGTTCATACCTATACCCATCCCAATTTGCACACCCTTCCAGCCAACAAAATCCAAGAAGAGGCAGATAAGTGCAAGGCTGCTGTGAAAAAGGCTACCGGAAAGGATGCAACCTTCTTCAGACCATCTTATGGAAATGGTAGTGAAGAAATTGCCAAAATCTTTGACCTTCCATCCATTAACTGGACTGTAGACACTTTGGATTGGAAGAGCAAGAACAAGGATAGCATTGTAGACCATGTAAAAAAGGCCGGCAATTTAGATGGACAAATTGTATTGATGCATTCAATCTATCAGTCCTCTGTAGATGCCAGTGTTGAGCTTGTCCCTTGGCTACAGGAGCAAGGATATCAGCTGGTAACGGTAACTGAGCTTCTACAATATAAATACAACCATACTCCGGAAAAAGGCCGGGATTATGGATATAAATTCACTTCATTATAGGCTATGATATAGGTTATGATGAATCCAATAATAAAAATGATAAATTTGTAAAAAAATAAGTGTTCTCCTCGCCCATGGCAGAGAACACTTATTTTTATTGAAAACTTTGTAGTAAAATGATCCAAAGAAATATGGTCACCATGGAGCATACAGAAGAGTATACAACAATTTGTGAGGCCAAGGTCGCATCTCCATCCATTTGCTGTGCTACCGTAAAGGATGCGACGGCTGTAGGTGCAGCCAGTATGGCAAAGATTACGGCGATTTCCGGTGCGGAAAAGCCCAAGGATATGGCAATGGGCAGGCAAATTGCCGGGGTCAAAATAAGCTTTACAAAGACCGTAGCAAAGATTTGCTTTTTGTATTCTCCCAGCGAAGTAAATGCAAAGCTTCCCCCCAACATGACTAGGGCTAGAGGCGTTGCACAGGCCCCCATATCAGAAAGAATCTTCATTACCAAGGATGGCAGTTTAACCTGGAACAAAACAAAGATCAAGGCAACCATGGCACTGGCAATCATGGGGTTGGTTACGATTCCTTTGAAAATTCTCCCAAAGCTTAACTTATGATGACGAAAAGTCTCAAGAACGATGACCGAATAGGTATTGTAGCAAATAATAATGACTGCTAGCGCAAGGGCCATCAGCCCCAAGTAGGCATCCCCGGTCAAGGCTTGCATAACCGGTATCCCGATATAAACGCCATTTCCCCGCATCATTCCTTGAATCATCACCCCGCGCTTTTTATTGTCCTTTTCAAAACGCGGAACAATCAAAAATGCCAGCAAAAATACAATGGTGGTTGCACCGGCAATGAATAAAATAATGTGCCAATTAAGGATTTCCAAGAAGTCACTTTCATATAAATTAACAAAAATCAAAGTGGGTAGGAAAATCCTAAACACCACTTTGTTTACTTTTTTTATTAAATCTTGATCCAAAAGCCCTGTTCTTCGACAAACAAAGCCAATGACCATAAGCGTCAGAATTGGAAATACCGCTGTCGTTGCGACAATAATAATATCCAAAGTCTTCCCCTATTCCACAAATGCTCCATAAATCGCCTTTATTGACGTTTCAAAGTCTTTGTTGTTTACTCCAACAATAATGTTCATTTCGCTGCTGCCTTGGTCAATCATTCGGATATTGACACCGGCTTCTGCAAGTGCGGTAAACAGCTTAGCGGAAACCCCCGGACGAGAGCTCATTCCCACACCTACGGTCGCAATCAACGCAACATCATCAAATACTTCTAGGGTATCCGGCTGTAACTGACGTTCAAACTCTTCTACGATTTCGTCAATTCTACCATCGATTTCATCATTGGCCATCACTACAGAGATGGTGTCAATTCCGCTTGGCAGGTGTTCAAGGGTGATGTTGTAGTCTTCCAAGATTCCTGCAAGTCGCCGCACAAATCCACGCTCATGGCTCAATCTGTTTTTGTAAAGGGCAATTACCGTAAAGTCCTTGCTTCCCGCAATTCCTGTAATGATTCTCTGCTTGGCTTCTTCTGATGCTTCTGCAGTGATCATCGTTCCCGGATCCTCAGGACGGTTTGTGTTTCTGATGTTAATTGGAATATCCGAAATTCTTGCCGGATAGATGGCATCTTCGTGAAGAACCGATGCACCCATATAGGAAAGTTCTCTTAGCTCCTTATAAGAAATGGTGCTAATCGGTAGTGGATCTTCTACAATTCGTGGATCCGCCATAAGGAAGCCGGATACATCTGTCCAGTTTTCGTATACCTTTGCTTCTACCGCTCTGGCTACAATCGCTCCGGTAATATCTGAACCGCCTCTGGAAAACGTCTTGATTGATCCGTCTGGCTTGCTTCCATAAAATCCCGGAATTACCGCATTTTTGTGGTTCTTTAATTCTTCCTTCAATGCCGCATCCGTTTCCGCTTCAAGGAATCTGCCCTTCTTGTCAAACTGGATAATTCCCTTTGCATCCACAAAGTCATAACCAAGGTAGGCTGCAATCAGCTTGGCATTGAGGTATTCTCCTCTGCTGGCAATATAGTCTGAAGTTGTTCCCTCTTCCATATTTTTAAGAATTGTATCAAATTCAGCCTTTAGCCCAACATCTACACCAAGGTGCAATTCTACTGCATTGTATCGGTCACAAACTACTTGAAATAGCTGCTCATAGGGTAGGTTATGCTCCATATGCGTCTTGCAAGAATAGAGTAAGTCTGTGATTTTGCTATCTTCCTTAAATCGTTTACCTGGTGCAGAAACAACAACGTATTTAATTTCCTTGTCTCTGTCCACAATGTCTTTAATCTTTGCAATTTGGATGCCATCTGCAACAGAGGAACCACCAAATTTTGCTACTTTTATTCCCATTATTTCTCTACCTCTTTCTTTAACAACTCAACCTTGTCGGTTCTTTCCCAAGGAAGATCAATATCTGTTCTTCCAAAATGACCGTAAGCGGCAACCTGTCTGTAAATCGGTCTACGCAAATCTAATTTCTCAATAATTGCTGCCGGACGAAGATCAAAATGCTTTACTACAATTTCAGAAAGCGCTTCATCGGAAACCACACCGGTTCCAAAGCTGTCTACCATTACCGATACCGGTTTTGCTACGCCGATTGCATAGGCTAGCTGAATTTCACAACGGTCTGCAAGTCCTGCTGCAACCAAGTTTTTGGCTACATATCTTGCTGCATAGGTTGCTGAACGGTCTACCTTTGTTGGGTCTTTGCCGCTAAATGCGCCGCCGCCATGTCTTGCATATCCGCCATAAGTATCTACGATAATTTTTCTTCCGGTAAGTCCTGAATCTCCATGTGGTCCACCAATAACAAATCTTCCGGTCGGATTAACAAAGTACTTGGTTTCCTCATCGAGCAATGCTTCGGGAATAATTGGTGCAATAACATATTTCTTTAGGTCTTCACGAATCTGCTCTAAGGTTGCTTCTGGATCGTGCTGAGTAGAAATAACTACCGTATCAACTCTTGCTACCTTGTCATCATCGTATTCTACGGTAACCTGAGTTTTTCCATCCGGTCTTAAGTAACCCAAGGTACCGTCTTTTCTTACCTTGGTCAACTGAATTGCCAGCTTATGTGCAAGTGCAATTGGCATTGGCATTAATTCCGGCGTCTCGTTGCAAGCATAGCCAAACATTAAGCCTTGGTCTCCTGCTCCAATTGCTTCGATCTCGTCGTTCATTAGGCCTTCCTTATGCTCAAGAGCATCATCTACGCCCATGGCAATATCTCCTGACTGCTCGTCGATAGAGGTCATAATGGCACAAGTATTTCCGTCATATCCATATTCGCTTTTGTTGTACCCGATATCACAAATCACTTCTCTGGCAATGCTTGGAATATCAATATAACAGTCGGTACTGATTTCTCCCATAATCATCGCATAGCCTGTAGTTACTGTGGTTTCTGCGGCAACTCTCCCACTGGGATCCTCGCTCATGATTGCATCCACAATCGCATCGGAAATTTGGTCGCAAATCTTATCCGGATGCCCTTCGGTTACCGATTCTGATGTAAATAATTTTTTCATAGTTTCCTCCAATTCCTGAATCCTAATCTCCCTTTAAATGAAAAACCCCTTCAATTTGAAGAGGCCGATAATCATATATCTTTCCTCATCTTCCAGCATACGCTGTAGGATTTAGCACCTTTTGTTCCAGCTTGGACACCTAGGTTGCCGGGCTTCACAGGGCCTATTCCCTCTGCCTCTCTTAATAAGGATTCTTTTTATAACTATCTAACATTATATTCTTTTTACCCAAGGTGTCAATATTTTTTTGTGGCAAGAACATAAATTCGGCGTTCTATACTTGTAATTCTTACCCCTCTTAGAGTATACTTAACCTATGAAAAATAATTTAAGATTAATAGAAGGCGGTTTGCTGCCAAAAGAAAAATGCAAAAAAGAATTCGTTTCTGCTTACGTTACCGATACCCGGCTGATGGGTGCTATGGGATTGCATATTCACTGGGAGGTTTTAGACTCTGCAGATGCCGAGCATCTACACCAGTTTTTTTATTTTGATACTGAAGAATACGGTTTTGAAAACTACAAAAGTATTTGGAACAATAACCTAAACGAAATCAAGTTGGTTGAGCACAGCTTAATCAGTTGCCTTGGCGGAAACAAGGTAAACATTACCTTGCGGGAAGCCTGTGCCTTGCTACAAAACTATGTAGCCTTTAACCAAGACCACAAAATTCCCCTCCCCGCAGGACTTCCGGAATATGAATTTCTTTTTTCTCCGGAGATTCGCTTATCTGAGGAGGAAGCAGACACCTTGTTTCAAAAAGAGTGTCCGCTTATTGTACACGAATATCAATTGATCAACTACTTTCTTCTTCGTTGCTTCGGCAAAGACTTTGGTGTTGCCCATAGGCTAACCGGCAAGGATCTTCCCTTGGATTTATATCCTGAATTTCCCATTGCCACCTTGTGCAAAAACACCATTGACGAAGCCCAAGGTCACTTCCTTTGTGAGTCCCTTATTGAGACCAACAATCAGTATTCCATCCTTCTTTCCAAAATCAAGGTAGAAGAGATGAAAATTGTTCGCTATGAAAAGCTTTCCGGCTTCCGTGTCACCCCTGCCGAGGCAGCGATGATGCTTTCTAGACCGGAATTCATCACAGTTTACGAAATACTGGCCGATCCTGAGGAAATAGAAGAAGAAAACCTAGAGTTTGACTTTAACACCATGGTTACCCTTCACGATAACGGCAAGCTGTTTCTTGCCTTCAATGACAACAACGATCATGTGAATAAGCGGGTATTCCGCCTTAGCGAGGATGTCTTTGGACTTTACTATATTACCGATTATGGACAGTTTATCCTTGCTTCATACAGCATGCACGGCATCCGTGCCTTAGAAAAGGATTTGATGAAAAGTTCCATTGGAAACTACCTTATTCCTACCTCAAAATACGAGTTTAAGGAACCGGTGCTTTACGAGTTTATTCAAAGCGACTTTGACGATTTTGAAGATTTCCTCGATGCCATTCGAGATGATGATGAATAAAATAAACGAGAAGAAAAACGAGGGGTTATGGTGAAGTCTTCTTCACCATAACCCCTCGTTTATTGGATCCTATCCATCGGTTTAAGTTGCGTTGTCATATCTTTTTCTTTAGCAGCAGAATATTCTGCCCATCCTGATATTCATAAAGAACCTCGTCCATGGTTTTTTTCACCATGTAAATTCCAAGGCCTCCCGTCTCTCGTTCCTCTAGCGGAAGAGAAACATCCGGATCTTTGCGCTGGGTAGGATCGTGGTGAATCCCATTGTCTGCAAAACGCAAAGTAATCACACCCTCCGCCACGGATATGCCCACAGTAGAAGTCCTTGCTCCGGAATATTGAACAATATTAGAATAGATTTCATCCACTGCAATATTCATCTGCATAATGACCTTCAGCGGTACCTCTGCCGCTTCTAGCTCCTGCTCAACAAAGGCACTGACTCGTTCAAGCTCCGCCATAGACGGAGAAAGCTTTATTTTTTTCATGGCAGAATCCCGTTCAGGGGTCAGCTCCAAGCAGAGCATAGTAATGTCATCAAACTGCGGTGCCTCCCCAACAAATCGAGAAATATCCGCCTGCATTTCCTTCAGCAAGGCTTCACAGCCTGCCTCCCGATTTTCATTTAATGCGACAAGCATACGATCCGTACCATATAACACATTCTGCGCATCCGTTGCTTCCGGTACTCCATCGGTATAAAGGAAGACCTTGTCTCCCGGGTTGAGCTGCAATAGATACTCATGATAACGAGAGCCTTCCATTCCTGCCAAAACAAATCCATGCTTATCCTTCAGCAGCTGATATTCCTCTCCTGCTCGCTTGATGACCGGATATTCATGTCCCGCATTGGAGCAAACCATTTTTCCTGTGGAAATCTCCAGAATGCCAAGCCATACGGTAACAAACATTTCTGCCTCATTGCCAATACAAAGCTGGTTGTTTACCTTTTCCAACACCTCCTTAGGAGAAAGTCCTCCCTGGGCAGTGTTTTTCAATAAGGTTTTGGTGATAACCATAAACAGTGCAGCCGGAACCCCTTTGCCGGAAACATCCGCCATAACCAAGGCCAGATGATCATCATCAATCAAGAAGAAATCATAAAAATCTCCGCCCACCTCCTTAGCCGGAGTCATGGTTCCATAGATATCAATTTCAGGCCGATCTGGAAATGCCGGAAAAATCCCCGGCAGCATGTTTGCCTGAATCTGTGTCGCAACCCCTAGCTCTGTGCCGATTCGTTCTTTTTCTGCCGTTACTTCTGTAAGGTCCTGAACATATACCTTCAAATCCTTTAGCATTGTATTAAAGGACTTGGCCAGCTGCCCAACTTCATCTTCTGATTCCACTTTAACTTCCATGTCAAAGTTTCCATCACCAATATCTGCAACCTTACTTGCCAGCCGCTGAATGGGCCTGGTGATGTTTTTGGAAACGGCAATAGAAATAACAATCACCAAAATTCCAACAACAATGAACAAAAGAATCAAGCCGATGATAATGGAAGAAACTGCAGATTGAGTGATCTTTTGTGCCTCACTGGTCATCTGATCAATTTCCGTTTTCGTTGCTAGTGCAGGACCAATAACTTCCTTTCTATCTATGCTAATGCATAATTTCCAGTTGGTTTCTCCCAAGGTCGAAAACGCCACATAACTTTCTTTTCTATCCAAATTCATTTGGACAATGCCACTTTGATTTTCCTGAATCGTCTTAAATGCCTGAAGGGTATCTTCATCTCTTCCTAAGGTTGCATCCTTCTCAAAGCTATCCTCCACAAAATCCGGATGGGCAATATACTGCAAGCGGTCATCCAATAAGAAGGCATATCCGCTTTCACCGATGGTTACCGAGGTAATCTCCTTGAGCATATCTTCCAGCGCAATATCTACCGCAACCACCCCCATAATCCTTCCTGCGGCATCACGAAAGGTCATTGCACTGGTAACACAAGTTTTTCCGTAATAATCTTCATAGGTATCTAACCATATAACGGTATCCGGGTTTTCCATTGCCTTCTGGTACCAGCCTCTGTTCCGTGGATCAAAGTTGGCATCATAGGAATGTGATGAAGCGTAACGATAATAAATACCGCTTTCTGTCCCAACATAAACCTTGCTCAGCATGTTATTATTGTTCAAAAAAGGTGCAAACATGTACGCGCAATTGGATAAGAGCCTTACTTCTTGCTGTATTGCCCTTGAATTCTCTACACCCAAAGAAAGCATATATTTCCCAGAGGCCACACTGTCTTCCGAAGCTTCAATTTTAGGGACTGTGCTTCCTCGAAAATTACTTGGGTTTGAATAAAGCAGGTCCATATAGTTTACAGCTTCCTTTACGGTAGCACTGACCTGGAGCAACTTTTCATTGGATGCAATGGCCTGCTTCTCGGCAATTCGAACCAAATAATCCTCTGCCTGCTGCTCTAGTGCTTCCTTGCTGTCTTCCGAAGCCGTCTTTCCTAGGCCAATGTTTTCTCGCTGAAACTCCTCTGTTAAATTTTTCATATATGCATAGGCACCGGCAGAAATAATCAGCAAGGTTCCTAAGGATATGGCCAAAATAACCAATAGAATTTTCATTCCGATCTTCATCTTGCTAAACATCTTTACCTCTCTACCTCCACATCTCTGGTGGTTTTTTTGAGCTTTTGGTCGATTCACTTTATTCGTCTTCCTTGGTGAGTAGGTTAAATAACTGCTTACTGATTCGCTTTACCGGTGATTTAGAAAGATTGCTCAATACCGTAATCTGACAATCTAATTCCGGACAAATCCAAAAGCTTGAACGGAAGCCATCATCTGTTCCCTCATGGCCAAATAGTGTAAACCCGTTTTGCTTACGGATGAACCAGGAGTAACCCATTCCCTCACCATTGTTTGGCACTTCTCCATATTGGTTAAATGCCGCCTTGTAGGTTTATTCTATGAGCAAGCTTCTGCCTAGGTGGGCCTTCCCCCACTTCTCTAGATCTGCCAGGTTGCTGGTCAATGTAGAGCTAGGAGCATGCTCCCGCGTATAAGGGTAGTGTTCTACCGGCTGAATATGGTTTTCTCTATCCTTCACATAAGGCATTGCCAACGTTTCTTCCTTTCGCTCAAAGGTTAGGAAGGTAGAAGCTTCCATGCCCAAAGGTTCAAGAATATGCTTTTGCATATAGTCCTCAAAGGATAATCCGGAAACCTCCGCAATAATGCAACCAAGAAGCTCGTAAGCAATATTACTATAGCTAAACTTCCCCTCGCTAGGGTCAAAGAGTAGCTTAGATTGCCTTACCTCATCGCTCATGGCATAATCTTTTAATGCGGCTTCATCCGTCCTTGGTCTATCCCAATGGTAATCATCCACATCACCAATTCCGGAAGTGTGGGATAGCATGTGTCTAAGTTCTATGGACTTAAAGCGTTCATCTGCCAAGGTAAACCACGGTAAGACTTCTGCAAGCTTGGTATTTGGGGTAAGCCTTCCAGCCTCCCAGAGCTGCATAATCCCCGTTGCGGTGAATAATTTCGACACTGAGCACAGGTGAAAAACATTCTCTGTTGCAAGCGGTTCCTTGGTGATAAAGTTTTTAAATCCTACAGCTTTTTTATACGCAAACGCTCCCTTGCTTACCGAAACGCAAAGCCCGGGAAGGTCATAGTAATATAAAGCTTCTTCTACATATTTGTCTAATTTCTTTTCCATAATGACATTATTATATCATATATGTTAGAATATGTGCGGAGGTAATGATTATGCAATATAGAAATTTTAATAAAACCGGCGAAAAGGTTTCCTTGCTGGGTATGGGAACCATGCGGCTTCCCCTGAACCATGACGGTAGCATAGATGAAGAACAGGCCATCGCCATGATTCGCCACAGCATTGACAGCGGCGTGAATTATGTGGATACCGCTTGGATGTACCATGATGGACAAAGTGAAGTGGTAACGGGAAAGGCCCTAAAGGACGGCTATAGAGAAAAGGTTTTCTTGGCGGACAAAATGCCCGCTTGGCTAGCCAAGGACGAAGCGCAAATGAAGGAAATGTTTTTCACACAGCTAGAGCGCTGTGACACCGACTACTTTGATATGTATTTGGTGCACAATATCACAAAACCCGTGTGGAA
>JAVWKI010000036.1:12290-13221 GCA_036638575.1 Anaerovoracaceae bacterium
AAGCGTGCACATAAATTAAACATGCTCCCCTTCCTAGAGGAAATGAAGGCCCAAGGAAAAATCAAACACCTTGGTTTCTCCTTTCATGATGAAGAAGCCTTTTTTGAAGAAGTGGTAGACAGCTATCCTTGGGATTTTTGTCAAATTCAGTTGAACTACATGGACGCAGAATTCCAGGCCGGCGTCAAAGGGCTAAACTATGCCGCAGAAAAAGGGCTATCGGTGATCGTCATGGAGCCACTAAAGGGTGGTAAGCTTACCGACAAAATGCCTGCTTCCATTGAAGCCTATTGGGCGGAAGCCGATATTCAGCGAACCCCTGCACAATGGGCCCTGCGCTGGGTAGCAAACTTCCCTGAAGTCATGACGATTTTAAGCGGAATGAGTGCAGAGGAGCAGCTTGCCGAAAACATCAAAACCATAGAAGAGGCACTGCCAAACAGCTTAACCCAAAAGGAAGAAGCCATCATCAATAAGGTTGCTGCCAAATACAATGCACTGATTAAGTTTTCTTGTACCGCCTGTAAGTACTGTATGCCATGTCCACAAAAGATTGACATTCCAACGGTAATTGGCCTTTACAACGAATGGTTCCTCTATGAAGGAAACGCGAAAACCAAAAGCGATTTTGAAATGTGGTTGCCAAAGGGCAGAAGACCAAGTGATTGCACCGCCTGTAAGGCTTGCGAAGGCCACTGTCCACAGGCACTTCCCGTAAGTGAAATCATGAAGCTTGCTGCAGAAATATTTGAATAATCCTACGGATTTCCCAACAGAAAAAGAGGTGGCCCAGCCACCTCTTTTTATTTTCGGTCTTTTGCTCTTTATTTGATGTTTGCTGCCGCTAAGAAATTCTTTTCATTCTGTGCGTCTGCGTATTCTGAATCCATTTCTCTAATTCCTGCTGGGAATTCATATTTTGCTAATCTTT
>JAVWKI010000037.1:0-5454 GCA_036638575.1 Anaerovoracaceae bacterium
CTTTTGGGACATTTTCTCAACTGGTATATTAGGACATTATCACATTTGGTTTATATAAAAGAAAAAAATATTTTAAAAGGGGATTGACAAGAAGACCTTCCTCTGCTATGATACAAATCATAGTAAACGAATAGGAAACAAGGGAATTAAAAAAACAAGTAACACGGGAACAAAAGGAGAAAAAGATGATATACAAAAATTTAACCGAACTAATCGGAAGAACACCATTATTAGCACTGAACAATTATGGCAAGGGACTTGAAGGCAATATTATTGCCAAGCTAGAATTATTTAATCCCGGGGGAAGCGCCAAGGATAGAGTTGCTCGGGGAATGATTGAAGATGCAGAGGCCAGAGGCTTGCTAAAGGAAGGCAGCGTTATTGTAGAACCAACCAGTGGAAATACAGGGGTAGGCCTTGCTGCAGTTGCTACCGCAAAGGGCTACCGGGCAATTATGACTATGCCGGAGACCATGAGTATTGAGCGTAGAAATTTGCTAAAAGCCTATGGTGCTGAAATCGTATTGACGGAAGGTGCCAAGGGAATGAAGGGTGCGATTGCCAAGGCGGAGGAGCTTGCGGCAGAAATTCCGGGAGCATTTATTCCGGGACAGTTTGATAACGGAGCAAATCCTAAGGCCCACAGAGAAACCACCGGCCCTGAAATTTGGGAAGCCACAGAGGGAGCAGTAGACATTTTCGTTGCATCAGTAGGAACCGGAGGAACAGTAACGGGAACCGGAGAATTTTTAAAGAGCAAAAATCCGGAAATTAAGGTAGTTGCAGTAGAGCCTACAGCTTCCGCAGTAATGTCCGGCGGACAACCCGGTCCACATAAGATTCAAGGCATTGGTGCAGGATTTATTCCAAAGGTGCTCAACACAGAGATTTATGATGAAATCATTACCGTCAAAGATGAAGATGCCTTCAAGACGGGAAATACATTGGCAAAGAGCGAAGGTGTTTTGTGCGGAATTTCTTCCGGAGCAGCACTTTGGGCAGCAACAGAGCTAGCAAAACGGCCAGAAAACAAAGGGAAGAATATTGTTGTATTGCTTCCGGACACAGGGGAACGTTACTTATCCACTACATTATTTGACTAAGTAAGTTCCAACAAAAATGACCTCCTCATTTAAAAGATAGATTTAGATAAAGCATTGTTACAGAGAAAACGGATAGCCAACATTTGTTCATGGGTTGGAGATCCGTTTTTTCGTGCTTAAAAAAAATAGAATCGTTAAACTAAAGGGGCTGGAACCATAGATAGATAATTTTTCAGATTATTTCAAAAAGAAAAATAATGGGGCGGGTATTGTATAGACAGGCACTATAGAACAGAGTATAATTAGTCTAGAAATTAAGATTAGCCAAGCGAGGAGAACAAGGATATAGAAGGGAAGGGAAGTCAATGAGAATTAAATTTTGTGGAGCAGCGTCGGGAGTTACCGGATCTTGTCACCTGATTACCAGCGGGGAACATAAAATTCTATTGGATTGTGGACAATTCCAAGGGGGGAAGGCGCAGGAAATGATGAATTTTGAAGCTTTTCCGTTTAATCCTGCGGAGATCGAATGCGTGATTCTTTCTCATGCCCATATTGACCATTGCGGAAGGCTGCCACTTTTGGTTAAACGTGGGTTCAAAGGTAAAATTTATTGCACCGATGCGACAGCAGACCTTTTGGAGGTTATGCTCAAGGATAGTGGCTATATCCATGAAAAAGAAGCAGAGTGGAAGAACCGAAAGAACGAGCGTGCGGGAAGGCCTTTGGTAGAACCGCTTTATACGGTTAATGATGCAGTAAATTCTTTGGCCTATGTTGTTCCGGTTTTGTATGACCAACTGATCGAAATTAATGAAGATATGCAAATTGTTTTTAATGATGCAGGGCATATTTTGGGTTCGGCAATTACTGAACTTTGGATTGCGGAAGGGGAGACGGTTTCTAAGCTTGTTTATTCGGGCGACTTGGGCGTAGAAGGTCGGCCGATTTTGCGGGATCCCACCATCATCAAAAAAGCGGATTTTGTGATCATGGAAACCACCTATGGTAATCGACTTCATCCTAAGTCCAATTCAAGTATAGAGCAGATGCTAGATATTGTGATCAAGACCATTAAGCGAGGGGGAACGGTAGTGATTCCATCCTTTGCTGTGGGGAGGACACAGGAGCTGATCTATGAATTCAATCGCTTCTATGAAGAGGGAAGCAAATACAAAAAAGATTTAGAAGACTTGATGGTCTATGTGGATAGCCCAATGGCCACCACGGCGACGGAAGTGTTTAAGCGAAATGTTCAGGTTTTTGATGAGGAAACCAAGGCGTATATCCTCAAGGGAGACAATCCTTTGGATTTTAAAAATCTAAAATTCACCAGAACCACAGAAGATTCCCAAGCACTGAATTTTAATCGCGTGCCTAAGGTAATTATTTCTGCTAGCGGAATGTGTGAAGCGGGAAGAATCAGGCATCACCTGAAGCATAATTTATGGGATTCCAAATCCAGTATTATTTTTGTTGGCTATCAGGCAGAGGGAACTCTGGGAAGAAACCTGCTTAATGGAATCAAAGAAGTGAATTTATTTGGAGAACCGGTAACGGTGAATGCCCAGATTCATAATTTGGAAGGCTTCTCCGGACATGCGGACAAAGAGGGCTTGATGAATTGGATTTCCGGGTTTGAGCAGGCACCGAAGCAGCTATTTTTGGTTCATGGGGAGGCAGAATCAAAAGAAGCCTTTGCTTATAGTGTCAAAGAAACCTTGGGTTATGAAGGCGTTGTCATTGAAGAGGTTTCTGAATTTGAACTGGAAACGGCAACCATGCTTAGCCGAGATGAACGAGTAAGGGATGCCATCGATGGAGAATCTATTGAAACCTTGAGAAGAAGAATTGCGGAAGTGCATGAAGACTTAGAGAAGGTTTTATACAATAGTAGCTTGCTTGTGGGAGAAAATCTTTCCCCGGAAAAAATTGCTGAAATTAACAATTTGATCCTGGCCTTAGACAAGGAAACCTTAAACCTTGGGGCCTCGCTAACGAAACAGAATAGTAGCAATTATGAGACAATTTGATGAAAAAATAAAAAGAAACAATTATGTTATCAAAAGTGAGAAGTTCCTGATGACTTTTTGTTTTATTGTGTTATAATAAGGTTAATTGCAGATACAGGAGAAAGATATGTCATTATTACAAGATATTTCAGTCAGCGTGCAGCAAGTTGCCGAAGCGATTAGTATTGCTGTAGGCGTGGAAATAGAGATTGTAGACGACGGCCTTACCATCATCGGGGGGACATCCGTTTACTATGATCGAATAGGACAGAAGGAAGAAGCAGGAAAACTCGACGGTAATTTTCTGTATGCAAGGGTTCTTCGCAGTGGGATTACCCAATACATTGAAGATGCACCCAGCGATCAATACTACGGAGAAGAAGGAAACGAGACGACCTCGGTAGGAGAACTTGCCGAGATATGCACCCCAATCAAGAAGAAAGAGAAGATTATTGGAATCATTGGTATGGTTGCCTTTAACGAGGAACAACGGGCCATTCTTCTTGACAAGGAACGAAGCATGGTTACCTTTGTAGAGAAGATGGCTGATTTACTTGCGGCTAAAGCACAACAACAGGAAGCACTGGCTGAGGCAGAGTTTTCAAAAAAGGAAATGTACACTGTTTTTGAAACTGCTCACGAAGGAATTTTTGCCATAGACAAGGGCGGATATATCAAGCATTGCAATACCAATGCGGCGAAGCTGTTCCGAACCCAAAAACAAAACGTCGTTGGCGAACATCTAAATAAATTTATGATGGCTTCTCCGGCCTTGGAAATTTTCAAAACCGGAGTAGGATACACAGAAAAAGAAGAACTGTACCGAGGAGAATCGGGCAGACTACATATTATTGTAACGGCACAGCCGTTTTATCGAGGGACCGAAATCGAAGGCGTCGTGGTATCTTTTCGAGATATTAAGGAAGCGCAGAAATTGGTCTACAATATCAATCAAAAAAATGTCAAAAACACCTTTGATGATATTATCGGAGAGAGTGAGGCAATCAGCAGAGCCAAGAATCAGGCACATATTACCGCCAGAGGAGATTCTACGGTGCTGGTTACAGGAGAAAGTGGCACAGGAAAGGAAATGTTTGCTAAGGCGATCCATTATTCCGGTGCACGTGCAGGGGGACCGTTTATTACGGTAAACTGCGGAGCAATTCCTGAAAACCTACTGGAAAGTGAACTTTTTGGATATGAAAAAGGTGCATTTACAGGAGCCTCCGAAAAAGGCAAAAAAGGAAAATTTGAAATGGCAGACAAGGGAACCATCTTCCTGGATGAAGTAGGAGATATGCCCATGTCCTTGCAGGTAAAGATATTGCATGTTTTACAGAATATGCGGTTTGAGCGGGTTGGTGGAAACAAGGATATCATGGTAGACGTGAGAGTTGTTGCCGCAACCAACAAAAACCTAGAAGAAATGATTAGAGAAGGAACCTTTAGAGAGGACCTTTACTATAGACTCAGTGTTATTCCTATTGATATTCCACCGCTGAGAGAGCGAAAGGAAGATATTCGGTTGTTTATGGATCATTTCCTATGTAAGTACAATGCCTACATGGGCCGTAAATTGGTCGGATTCAAAAAGGAAGTTTATGACTTATATCTGAATTACGGCTGGCCGGGAAATGTCAGAGAATTGGAAAATGCCATTGAATATAGCGTGAACATGGCACCGGGAGATGAAGTGGGACTGAGAGATGTTCCGGCAAGAATCCATTCCGGAGAAGAAATTCCGATTTGCATTACCGACAGTGAGCTGCCGCTAGCGGATCAGATTAAGGAATATGAACGAGAAATTATACTGAGAAAGCTCAAAAAACACGGAGAAGATGGCAATGGAAAAGATATTATTGCCAAGGAACTGGGTCTTTCGCGAGCAACCTTGTATAGAAAGCTTTCCGAGCTTGAAATAAATAAAAAATTATTGTAATTTAAAACGGAGGAACAAAAAATGTTAAGAGAAGCATTACCTAAAATCGTGACACCATTACCAGGACCAAAAGCACAGGAAATCATCGCTAGAAGAGAAGCTGCTATGCCTGGCGCAATCAAGTGTGGATACCCATGCGTAATCGAAAGAGGCGAAGGCTGTATGTTCGAAGACGTAGATGGAAACATCTTCCTTGACTGGATTGGCGGAGTTGGCGTACTAAACATCGGATACAGCAACCCTGAATTAATCGACGCTGTTAAAGAACAGTCCGAAAAATTCTTCCATGCAATGATGAACATCACTACACACAAGCCTTACATCGAAATGGCTGAAAAAATGAACCAGATCGTACCGGTTAAGGGTGACGTGAAGAGAACAATGTTCGTAAACTCTGGTGCAGAAGCAGACGAAAACGCAGTTAAGATTGCAAAGAGCTTCACTGGCAGACCAAACATCA
>JAVWKI010000037.1:5464-7541 GCA_036638575.1 Anaerovoracaceae bacterium
CGGAAGAACTCAGATGACAATGGCAATGACTGCAAAGAAAGCTTATGCAGTTGGCATGGGACCTTTCCCTGACGGTATCTACAGAGCTGAATTCCCTAACCTTTACAGAGCACCTAAGGGCATGAGCGAAGCAGAAGCAATCGCTTACTATGTTGACAAACTAGAGCAGGTATTCATCGAAGCTACTCCTAAGAACTCAACAGCTGCTATCGTATTCGAGCCTGTACAGGGTGAAGGTGGATTCGTTCCAGCTCCAATCGAATGGGTTAAGGCAGTTAGAAAGATCTGTGATGACAACGGCATCCTAATGATCACTGACGAAGTACAGAGTGGTTGGGCTAGATCAGGCAGAATGTTCGCTTCAGAATACTTTGCAGAAGCTGGTTGCGCTCCAGACATCATGACTACAGCAAAATCAATCGCAGGTGGACTTCCACTTTCAGCTGTAACAGCAAGAGCAGAAATCATGGATGCAGTTACACCAGGAACTATCGGTGGTACTTACTGCGGAAACCCTGTATCATGCGTATCAGCACTTAAGGTTGCTGAAATCATGGAAAGAGATGACTATCCAGGAAAAGCTAGAGCAATTGCAGACAAGTGCATGAGCAAGTTCAACGAATGGAAAGAAAAGTACGAAGTAGTTGGCGATGCTAGAGGTATGGGTTCAATGATGGGTGTTGAATTCGTTACAAACAAGGAAACAAAAGAGCCAAACGCTGACATCGTTGTAAAGATGGTAAACGCAGCAGTTCAGAAGGGTCTTCTTCTTGAAGCAGCTGGTACTTATGGAAACGTTGTTAGATTCCTTTGCCCACTTTGCGCAACTGATGCTCAGATCGACAAGGGTCTTGAAATCTTCGAAGAAGTACTTAAGGAAAACATGTAATCAATTTTAATTGATGAACCATTGACTTTAAATCAAAAAATCCTCGGCTATGCCGGGGATTTTTTTGAAACAAAAGATAAGAGAAAGTATGCTATAGAAATTGGAGAAAAAAACGAAGGTGATTTTTGTTGCTGTGCTATGCTCGGTGTTGTTTGGCCTATCTTTTTTGGGCACAAAGGTGGCCCTAGATGGCCTTAGCCCCATACAGCTAATGGCCGGCAGATGGACCGTCGCCTTGGTGGTATTTTTGATTTTGATTGCTGCAGGAAAGATTAAGATTGCGCTAAAAGGAAAACCCATTAAATATTTAGTTTTGCTGGCAATTTTTCAGCCGTGCATCTATGCGGCTACGGAAACCTGGGGAATTAACTTGACCACCCTAGCAGAATCATCCATATTACTGGCGTTTATCCCGGTGGTTGTAACCGGAGCATCCATATTTATCTTTAAGGAACGGGTAGATGGAGTGACCTTAGGGGCAATTCTTTTGGCATTTTTGGGCGTTGTAATTACCATGGCTTTTTCCGGGGAAGGCAGTGAAGGAGGACATTTCTTAGGCTATGTATTGCTGATGATTACGGTTCTTTGTGGTGCGGCATATACGATTTTGTCGGGACGGCTTTCTCGTGTTTTCTCCCCTATGGAGATTACCTTTGTTATGGTTCTTTTGGGGAGTATTTGCTTTAATGGTGCAGCCTTTATTATGGGAGAAGGGGTAAGTGCCTACACTACCTTATTCACTCGTCCAAGCACAGCCCTTGCGGTGGTTTATTTGGGATTGATTTGCTCTATTTGTTGTTATTCCATGATGAACTATGTTTTTGCCCACCTTCCCGCCCACAAAGCGTCTTCATTGACCATGAATATTATTACCTTAACCGGCGTGCTTAGCGGCTTGCTGTTTCGCGGCGAAAGCTTGCACTGGAATACGGGAGTCGGTATGATTCTGATTTTGATGGGCGTAATTGGGGCCAATCGAAAATAAAAAACCGCAAGGAGTAGCCGAAATCAATTGGATTCGGAAACACTTGCGGTTTAACTTTTTAATTTAGGATCAGGGCTGCTTAGCAATAAAGATTTTCCACTATAAGCCAATACCTAAAGCAACTAGCTTCTCCTTGATTATATCAAAGGTCTGCCTGTCTTTGCAACCAATTCGATGGAGATGGATACCTTCGGTGAGATTAC
>JAVWKI010000037.1:7551-12669 GCA_036638575.1 Anaerovoracaceae bacterium
ATTACTTAGGGGTTTAGAGCCTTCTGCAGAAACCTTCTCAATAAAAATATCCGCATCATAGCGAGAGGAGATATTGAGCATTCCGGAAAGCTGGCCATAAATTACGTGATCGACGGTAACGTCAATAATGGTACCACCATAATCTACCACAAGGTAAAGCTCGGTTTTTAAGCCGGCCATATCGTGCTTACAAGCAAGGACGCCAATATAAGGAAAGGCGTTTTTTTGTAATTCTAAGAGATAGCCTTTGGGCGTGGCAACAATGGGTGAACCGGTTGCACGCAAAAGCGCAACATCACCCACAATAACCTGTCTGCTGACAGAAAGCTCTTTTGCCAAGGCAGAGGCACTGATTGGGGCAGTTGCAGAGGATAATAAGTCTAAAATTGTTTCTCTTCTTAATTCTGTATTCATGTAAGTATCATAACAAAAAAAGAGAAAGCCGTCAACAGGACTGTCTTGACACCTATATTGATAATTGATACAATGGGAGCGTTGGATATTGACAAAATACTAAGGAGACAGAAAATGGAAGAAAAAGTTTCTTTTTTGAAACGAAAAGATATTGAATTTAGTGTAAAACGATATGTGCAGGATGCACTTTCTGCTATGGCGCTTGGGTTGTTCTCGTCCTTGCTGATTGGTTTGATTATCAAAACCTTGGGAGAACAAATTGCCAATATTGGTGGCTTTAGTAAAGAAAATGTGGTCATTGCATTTTTGATTACTACCGGAACGGTAGCCATGAGCATGATGGGACCGGCCATTGGTGTAGCCGTAGCTTGGGGACTGAAAGCTCCTCCGCTAGTGTTGTTTGCCAGTGCGGTTACCGGTTACATGGGTGCGGATCTAGGCGGACCGGCGGGAGCGTTTATTGCCGTTGCCATCGGTGCAGAGTTTGGTAAAGCAATTTCTAAGGAAACAAAAGTAGATATTATTGTTACACCGGCAGTTACCCTGATCATGGGATCCTTGGCGGCTACGGTTGTAGGACCGGCAGTGGGAAAATTAATGACTGGCCTTGGTAGCTTGATTATGACGGCAACAGAATGGCAGCCCTTCTTCTTTGGGATTTTCATTGCGGTCATTGTAGGACTTGCGCTAACTGCACCAATTTCTTCAGCGGCACTTTGTATTATGCTGGATTTAAGCGGCTTGGCGGCAGGTGCAGCTACGGTTGGTTGCTGTGCACAGATGGTTGGTTTTGCGGTGATTAGCTTTAAGGATAATGGAATTGGCGGTTTAGTTGCACAAGGAATCGGAACGTCAATGTTGCAGATTTCCAATATCATCAAGCATCCGTGGATCTTACTTCCGCCGACCTTGGCAGGAGCGATTATTGGGCCAATTAGTACCTGTGTGTTCAAAATGACCAATAATGCCATGGGCGCAGGAATGGGTACCTCCGGATTGGTAGGACAAATCGGAACCTTTACCGATATGGGCTTTACCTTAGGGATATTGCTAAAGGTTCTACTGCTGCAAATTGTACTTCCGGCAGTGCTGTCTTTTGCTTGCTACAAGGTTTTGGTAAAAATGGGAAAAATAAAAGACGGAGATATGAAGCTAGAAATATAACAACGCCATGATGTCCCCCGCCTCTTAGGCGGTGGGCTGGATTTAAACTTGGGTTGGGGAATCCTTGGTGAGGCTAGAGGCAGAGAGATCTGCCTCTTTTTTGTGGGGAAAAGAAGAAGGAATTCCTGGGCGGAAACCATTTGATGGAAGCGGCCTCCTAGGTAGAGGGATTCTGCGGGTACACATTACCCGAAGGATATGGTAGAATAGCAACATGACTTATTTAGATAATTTAAACAAAGAGCAGCGAGAAGCTGCCCTACATAAAGACGGACCATTGCTTATTCTTGCAGGAGCAGGCAGTGGCAAAACCAGTACGATGACCCATAGGATAGCACACCTTATTGAGGAGGAAGGGGTAGATCCTTATCACATTTTGGCGGTGACGTTTACCAACAAGGCAGCCGGAGAAATGAGAGAAAGAGTAGAATCGTTATTGGGTGGGCAGGTAAATATGTGGATTATGACCTTCCACGCCGCCTGTCTGCGGATTTTGAGGAAATATGCAGAGGTTTTGGGGTATACCAATGATTTTGTGGTTTATGACCCGGTAGATACCAAGGCAATTATTAAGAACATTATCAAAGAACAGCAAATTGACGATAAGCAATTTAAGCCGGCATATTTGCTTTCTGTAATTAGCAGCAATAAGGAAGCGGAATGCTCACCGGATCGCTACAAGGCGGAAAACGGTGATGATTTTCGTGCGGAAATCATCTACAAGGCCTACAAGGAATATGAACGAATCCTCAAAAAGAACAACGCCATGGATTTTGATGACTTGTTGCTAAATACCGTAAAGGTTTTTGATCGGGATGAGGCGGCCTTACTTCATTACCAGGAGCGGTTTCATTACATCATGGTGGATGAATACCAAGATACCAACAGGATTCAATATCGATTTATTAAGATGCTGGCACAACAGCACCGCAATCTTTGCGTGGTGGGGGACGATGATCAATGTATCTACCAGTGGCGTGGTGCGGACATTTCCAATATCTTAAACTTTGAGAAGGATTTTCATGGAGCAAAGGTCATTAAGCTAGAGCAAAATTATCGTTCCACTGCAAATATTTTGGCGGCGGCCCATTCGGTAATTGAAAATAACACCAAGAGAAAGAGCAAGAAGCTTTGGACCAGTGCAGAAGAAGGGCACAAGATTGTCTACAATCGCAGCGATGATGAAAAAGAAGAAGCCCGATATATTGCCCAAGAAATTGATCGGCTCAAGACCTTGGATCGGCAGTATAAGGATTTTGCTATTTTGTATAGAACCAATGCCCAGTCCAGAAACTTTGAGGAAGCCTTATCTGCCAGAGGAATTCCTTATCGTGTGGTAGGGGGAACAAGGTACTATGAACGAAAAGAAATTAAGGATATTGTCGCCTACATGAGATTGGTGCAAAACCCAGAAGACGATTTGTCTTTTTTGCGGGTAATCAATGAACCTAAGCGAGGAATCGGCGCAACCACACAGCAAAAATTAGAGGCATTGGCAAGGGTAAACGATGAAAGCATTTTTAGCACATTGATGGATGAGGATATTCGTGGTTCCCTTTCTGCCAAGGCAGGAAAGGCGATAGGGGATCTGATGATGACCCTAGCACACTTTCATGAAGAGAAAGAAAACTTACGGGTTTCGGATATTTACGATGGCCTGCTTGCGGGTACCGGATATATGAAGGCCCTAGAGGACATGAATACCATTGAGGCAGAGGGTAGGTTGGAAAACCTCTTGGAATTTAAATCGGTAATCTACGATGAAGAGGCAGCAGGAGAATTATCTCTTGGGGACTTCCTTGAGCGGATTGCCCTTCTTTCCGATGTGGACAACCATGATGCAGACGAAAATGCGGTAGTGCTGATGACCATGCACAGTGCCAAGGGCCTTGAATTTCCTTTTGTCTTTCTCCCAGGTATGGAGGATGGACTATTTCCGGGGTGGCGGGCACTGGAAAACGACGGCTTAGAAGAAGAACGACGGCTTTGTTATGTAGGCATGACCAGAGCCAAGGAACGGCTTTGCCTTACGGGTGCAGCATATAGAACCTTGTTTGGAAAAGGAAATTACACCAGAGAGTCAATCTTTTTGCGAGAGCTTGATCCAAAGCTGATGGATGGAGATGGTGTCTATGTCAAGAAGGAGGAAGTACGGCTAGGAGAACATAAGCCCCTTGATGGTTATAGCAGTGGGCAGCCTTTTGTGCCGTTTGACGGATTCCGTGCAGCCAAAAAAGAAATTCAGCAAAAAGCAAAAAATACAGAAACCTTTGCTGCAGGGGACCGGGTTTCCCATGGAAAATTCGGAGAAGGTATGGTTGTAGAGGTTTCTGGGAATGTGGTTAGTGTAGTCTTTGATTCAGCTGGGGTAAAAAAACTGGCGGCAGATATTGCACCCATTAAAAAGATTTAAGATAGGTAAAGACAAGCGATGGATAAATTAGAAGAATTAAAACAGAGGACGGCGGTGCTTTCTGCTGCAGCAAAGGCCTATTATGTAGAGAACAAAGAGCAGATGTCCAATATAGAGTACGACCGATTATATGATGAATTGGTTGCCCTAGAGCAAGAAACCGGAGTGGTTCTTGCACAAAGCCCTACCATCACTGTGGGCTATGAAACGGTCAGTACGCTGCCAAAGGAGCAGCACAGCCGAAGGATGCTCAGCCTGGATAAGACCAAAAGTGTGGAGGATTTGGTTGCCTTTGCGGGAAATCACCCTTGCTTACTTTCTTGGAAGCTAGATGGCCTTACCGTAGTGCTGACCTATGAAGAAGGGCGGCTGCAAAAGGCGGTAACCAGAGGCAATGGGGAAGTGGGAGAAGTGGTTACGGGAAATGCAAGGATGTTTTCTAACCTTCCGGTGACCATCCCGTGGAAGGAACGCATTGTTTTGCGGGGAGAAGCCATTATCAGTTATTCGGATTTTGAGCGAATCAACCAAGAGCTTCCGGAAATTGATGCCAAGTACAAGAACCCCAGAAATCTTTGCAGCGGCTCGGTTCGCCAGCTAAACAATGAAATTACGGCAGAGAGAAAGGTAAGATTTATTGCCTTCGCCCTTGTTGAAGGGGAGGAGGGAAGTCGAGGTGCACAGCTAGAATGGCTAGCAGCACAAGGCTTTGAGGTGGTAGCCTATAGACAGGTGGACGGGGAAACCCTTCCTGAGGCGGTCAATGCCTTTGCAAAGGAAGTAGAGTCAGAAGACTATCCGTCGGACGGACTGGTTTTGACCTATGATGATATTGCCTATGGCAAATCCTTGGGAGAAACGGCCAAGTTTCCAAGGGATGCCATTGCTTTTAAGTGGCAAGATGAACGGAAGGAAACCCTACTGAAAGAAATTGAGTGGAGTGTTTCAAGAACCGGCCTAATTAATCCCATTGCCGTATTTGAACCTGTGGAACTGGAAGGAACTACGGTAAGCAGAGCAGGGGTTCATAATGTAAGCATACTAAAGGAACTCAAGCTGGGCATTGGAGATGAAATTCAGGTGTACAAGGCCAATATGATCATCCCGCAAATTGCCAAGAATATAAC
>JAVWKI010000038.1:0-12559 GCA_036638575.1 Anaerovoracaceae bacterium
ATCTAAGGCATAAATGGTCTTGTCCTTTAGTCCCTCTGGAACATCCCCGTTTAAAATTCTCTGCGCAAGGCCTTCTACCACTGCTGTTTTTCCCACTCCCGGCTCCCCAATAAGCACCGGATTGTTTTTGGTTCTTCTGGAAAGAATTTGTATGGTATGACGACTCTCTTCATCTCTGCCAATAACCGGATCAAGCTTGCCTTCCTTGGCCATCTCTACTAGATCTCTCCCATACTTCTCCAGGGCCTCATAGTTCTCTTCCGGATTCTGACTGGTTACCTTTTGGCTTCCTCTGACCTTCTCTAGCGCCTGCAAGAATTTTTCTTTTGTAATGCCATATTTGCTGAAAATTTTTGCTGAAGGTGTTCCCCTCTCCTCTAATAAGGCAATATACATATGCTCTACACTAATATATTCGTCTTTTAATTGATCCGCCAACTTTTCTGCGCTCATTAAAAGTTGACTGAGCCTTCTGGTGGAATACATATTGTCACCGCCCCCACTAACCTTTGGGCGCTTTTCCATTTCCATTTCCAAATCCCCAATAATAGAAACCGGTTCAATCTCCATATATTGAATTAGCTTGGGAATCAACCCATCCTGCTGCATCATCAGCGCAAGATGCAACAATGGCCTCCTGTGCCTTTTGTGTATATTTCTCTAAATTCATAATCAATCACCTCCGATTTTGATTTACCCTCATTTTTTTGACTTACCCTCATTGTACACACAACAAAACAAAAAGTAAACAGTATTTTAGCACTCACTTGGTTAGAGTGCTGATAATTTCTCCTTTTCCCTTGAAATTCCAACAAATACTTTTTTTAAAATTTTAATTTTTCCTGTCTGTTTTCATTTCTGTGATTGAGAATATGGGCAGATCTTGTTTTTTCTAAAAAGCTTCAGGCGGAACAGAATAGATCGCGGTTTTTTGCACCCCTCTCCTTCTGTTCAAAACAACTTTTACTGTTTTTTTCTCAAAATCTGTTATACTGTAAGAAAATATTATCCGTTGGTGCATTTGCGGCAAAAGGTTAAAGGCAGTAGCTCGTTGAAGGAAGGTGAGTTTTATGGGATTAAAAAATTTGGTTTATCTGGTTATCGGATTATTCTTTTTCACTTTGGGTGGAATCGGTGTTTTTTTGCCTATCCTTCCCACCTTTCCTTTTTTGCTTGTTTCCGCTTTTTGCTTTGCCCGAAGTTCTCCTCGGCTACACCACTGGTTTTTAGGGACCAAGCTTTATCAGGAAAATTTAGAGAGCTTCTTGCAGGGCAAGGGGATGAGCCGCAAGGCCAAAGTCCGGCTGATGATCAGTCTTACCTTGGTTATGGCGTTTGGGTTCATTATGATGCGTGCCATTCCTTTAGGACAGCTTGTCTTGACGATCATTTGGCTTGCACACATTGTCTACTTTTCTCTTATTGTCAAAACAAGAAAACAAAAAGAAATAGTGAAGCGGTAGTTTCCACTTCACTATACTTTATTTTTTATTCAGCTTTACTTTTTATTCTTTTATTTCCAGAATGCGTCTTCAACGGCTCCATCAGCAGAAAACAACCATACTTCTTTGATTTTGCCTTCTTCGATACGGAAGAGGTCAATGCCGTTCATGTCTAAAGTTTCTCCGTCACCACGTTCAGCCAAAAAGGTAACGTTCGCTGCAACAAAGCAGTCATTGCTTGAAACCCAGTTGGTGAGAACCTTGAAGGTTCCATTACTTTTTTCTGCAAACTTTCCAAGGTGTTCGCCCAGTGCCTGTTTTCCAACGGTTACCCCTGAAAGCGGACCATTTCCCGGCTGGTGCCACTGAATGTCATCTGCCATAGTTTCAAACACTCCCGGAAAATCTCCATTAATTAAAGCTTCATTATATGCGTTAAATACGCTCATTACATCCTTGTTCATTTTCGTCTCCTCTTTTTATTCCCAACAATAACTTGTTTTCTTAACTTGTCTTTAGTTTACAATTTAGGGGTTGATTTTACAAGTACGAACATTTATACTACTTAGTATCAATATGATACTAATGGTAAATTTCAAGGCAAATTCAAATAAATTTAACGAGATTCATTTGAACTTAATGGAATTGGAGGAAGCTTAATGTGTTTAATGCGCTTCAATTAAGCCTAATGAACTATATTAAATCTTAGATAAAATTTAGAGGAGGTCCCCAATGGAAAGTATTTATGGAAAATGTCCCTTTGCCACTACCCAAAGAGTTTTGCAGGGAAAGTGGGCTATTGTGGTTTTATATCAACTAAGCACCGGAACAAAACGATTTAATGAATTAGAAAAATTAATTCCCGAGGTTACCCGAACGGTGTTAACTCGACAGCTTCGCCAGCTAGAAGAAGATCAACTGATTGAAAGAAAGGTTTACGCCCAGGTTCCCCCTAAGGTAGAATATTGCCTCAGTGCCTTGGGAGAAAATTTCCAAAAGGTTTTGGATGAAATTGAAGCCTTTGGCCTAAACTATATCCATGCTGCAAAGCTCTCTCCCACTTCTGAAAAAAATGCCTAGCACCTAGGAACTTTTTCGTTTAAGAGACATCAAAACCCCCAGGAAGCAAAGCACAGTAAAGATCGTAAAGCCAATGTGCATTGTTTTGATCAGCATTTCCGGCGTGGCCTTGGACAGCTGGGTGTTTCCCATAGAAATTGCCACCACCAAAGTGACGATAGCCATGCTGGAGGTGTGGCCTAAGGACCGCATGGTTGCCAAAATTGAAGAGGCAATGCTGTAGTCCTTTTTTTCTACGCAAGCCATTACCGCATTGGTATTTGGCGATGAAAATAGTGCGAAGCCAAGACCGGTAACCACCAAGGCCAAAATAATTGCCCACAGCGGGGTGCGAATTGACACTGTAGCGAAAAAAATCAAGCTAAGGGTACAAAGTGCCATTCCCAAGCTTGCCAGCTTGTATGGGGCGATTTTGTCCGACAGACGACCCATTGCCGGAGAGAGCAGTGCCATGATTACAGGCTGGGCAATCAAAATCAGTCCTGAGGTTTGAGAGCTATAGCCCATGACCACCTGCAAATAGATAGACATCAAATATCCAATGGCAAAGGTTGCGCCATAATTTAGCAGGGCAGCCAAATTGGATAAGGTATAGACTAAGTTATGTTTAAATATCCTAACATGAATTACCGGATTTTTTGCCCTCAGCTCCACCCAAGTAAACAGAACGCCCACAAGAATCCCTGCAACAATAATTGCCCAACCATAGGTCAGGGTCATCACACTGGAAAATCCATACATAATCAATAAAATCATCATCACATATAAGCTATTACCGATAATATCCTGTTTGCCTTCTGTCACCAGCTGTTCCTGCTTTGGCAGATGACGCAAAGCGGTAATAAAGGCAACCATGCTCACAACAAAGGAGATGATAAAGATGGATTGCCAACCAAAGTAGTGATTGAGCATTCCCCCTGCCACCGGCCCTGCTGCAAGGCCTACATAAGTTGAGGCAGTCATCTTTCCCAAAACATTTCCCCTTTGTGAGCCAGGAAAGGCCCCCAGAAGAATTGCTGTATTGGTGGCGAAAATCATTGCACCGGCCAAGCCTTGCAATACCCGGCAAACAATCAGTAGCCAAATATTCCAAGCAAAGATAGAAATAATTCCCGTAAACCCAAAGAAAAAGATTCCCAAAAGGAAAATCCGTCTTCTTCCCGTGGTGTCGGCAATTTTCCCAAAGGGAACGCTCATGGCCGCCACAGAGAGCATATAGGCCGTGATGACCCAGCCAACCAAGGCCGCACTAACATCAAAGGCTTCGCCAATATTGGGAATCGCCAAATTCAGCGCACTGCCCATAAAGGTCGAAATAAACGCGGTGGCAATACATACCCGCAAGGTTGATTTTTGTTCTTTTTCTTCACTTCTGTTCATCTAAGGTCTACTCCTTTTCCTCATTGCTCCATTGCTTCATTATGCGCCTTTTCCCTTGGGTTTTCAAGACGGAAAAACCGGAAGCAGCCAGTGCCGCTTCCGGTTAAAGGAAAATAAAGTTTAACTGAATTTATTTATTTTGCGTAATCATCTCACCTTTTTTTGGTTCGATCTTTGCTGCTATAATTGCACAAATTACTGCGATGGCAAGAACAACGACCGTAATGATCTTAATGAGTAGCATGGTTGTAGCAACAACACTATCTCCTGCGTTTTCAAACATTCCATCGAAGTAGTCTGCTGCTTCCCAGCCATCTTCATACCAAGGAAGGAAGAAGTTTCCGGCAATACCGATAGCGCCCAAAATGAAGAACATTACAGACATTCTTCTCATATCGCCCATAGCAAGTCCTGTCTTTGGATTTGCAGGGAAGGCCACCGGATCCTTTTTGGAAAGTCCACCGTACATTTTTCTCCAGATGATGTACAAAATCGGTCCGGAAATGATTCCGATCATTCCGCCGACAAAGTAGTCTGAACCGTTAACGAAGAAGGAGAACAGTGCTACACAAATCGGAACGATACAGATTAAATAAAGTAGCGGCATTCCTCCTGGAATTCTAAATTGATATTCTTCTCTTGGGATTCTCTTTCTCAAAATAATGGCAGAAAGATATACCATGATATAAGAAGAAACCAGTAAGAATACGTCTACTACAATAACAACACCAAATGGTAACATACAAAGAACTAGGTTTACAATTCCTACGGAAAGTACCGCTACATAAGGAACGCCATGCTTCTTGTCACATTTAACCAATATCGGTGGTGCTAGATTGTCATCTGCAAGGGCAAAGAACCCTCTAGAGCCTGATGCGATATAGGTGTTGTAAATGGAACACTGTGCCAAAACAGCAACGATGATGAAGAATACACCAAAGGCCGGTCCCCAAAAGGTGGTAACAACTGTCGCATAGCCTGTTCCGTCTGGCGACCAATCCTCCCACATACCCAGTGAACCTAATGAAGCCACTGTTGGTAAGATATACACAGCCATAATCAATGGAATCGTAATCATTGTTCCCTTAGGAATAACTTGTGGATTTTTGACTTCTCCTGCAATGGTGGACATGGACTCATACCCTGAGTACATCCACATTCCGATAGATAAGCCTCCTGCAATGTAGAAGAACCAATCGCTTGCGCCTTCTGCCGGTTCAGGAGTAAACGGTCCAATCTCTCCGGTCCAATTCATAAAACCGCAAATTGCAACCAGCCCAAAGGCTACAATTACCAGTAGTGAAAGTCCGGTACTTACAATGCCCACATCCTTAACACCACGAATGTTAATCCAGGTAAAGATGAGGATCATTAGGCACTTAATGCCAAATTCCACAGGGGCAGATAAGTTCCACTCCCCGGCAATATAGCCTCCCGCCAAAATAACGTATAGGGTATTGTCGATATAGATGGATATGGTTCTCCACCAACCTGCTTGGAAACCCCAGAATTCGCCTAGCGCCTCCTGTACCCATTTGTAATACCCGCCTTCTTGCGGTCTTACCGATCCTAGCTCTGAAGCAACCAGCCCAAAGGGTAAGCCCCAGATAAACGGAAGTACAACCAATAATGTAATGGTCAGTCCCGGACCGGCTTCAGGAATCATTTCTTCGATACCATAGCAACCTGCTGCTACCAGGCAGAAGATCATAAATACTACTGTCGAGACTTTGATATCATACTTTTTCAAGCCATGATTCTCAGTGCTCATCGCTGCCGAGTTTTTCTTTTCGCTCATTTTGTATCCTCCTTAAATAAGTATTAATAATTACAACTTGAGTATACACCCTATTATTAAAATTTTCAAACAACTCTGACGAAAAAAAGAAGAACGGCAAAACCGTTCTTCTTTTGTGACAAGATTGTCATATTTTGTAGACTAATAATTCAAACTACTTTGATGGAGGGAAAAGCTCATCAAATGATTTTTCTCCGCCGCTAAGTGCCTGAAGCGGTCTTGTGTGACCTGTCTTCTTTGCAATAGTTCTGATGATCATTGGTAAGAATACCGCTGAACATGCCAGAATAAAGATAGGAAGCTGTCCTTCGCCGAATGCAAGAAGCACTAAACAAATCATCTGTGCAATCATTGCGAATACAGGAATCCACTGCTGTCCTGGTTTAACTCTAGCCTGTAGCTTGCTTGTGTCATATCCTCTAGCCTTAAGTCTCTTTCTGAATACTAGCTGTGAAGCGATGATACCGATCCAAGCAAGTGTTCCGGTGAACCCTGACATGGATAGTAAGCTTGCATATAAGCTTTCTAATGCGCCGGTAAGCTGTGAAATCAGACCTAGGATTAGTACGATCCACATGAAGAACAATGTGAACAATACTGCATTCTTAGGGTTAGCAGTTTTGTTTAGCTTACCTAAGAATTTCGGTGCAAGACCTTCTACTGAAAGTCCGAACATACATCTTACTGTTCCGTAGAATCCTGTATTTGCACAGCTGAAGGCTGCAACCAACACGATTGCTGACATGATTGTTGCAAAAGGCTTTAATCCATAGTGGTTTAATGCGTCTGCAAAAATCGGTGTATCGTATGAACCCAAAGCAAATGGGAAGATTAACAATACTAAGATAATTGGTACTAAGTAAAGAATTACGATACGGTAAGTTACGCTCTTACATGCCTTCGGTACAGATTTGTCCGGATCCTGTGCTTCTGCAGCAGCAAGACCTACGATTTCAGTACCCTGGAAGGTTACAAGTACTACTACCATTGAGAATAGTACAATTCCTGCTCCGTTCGGGAATAAGTCGTGTGCAAATCCTTGTCCACTAGCAAAGTTTACTGAAGTTCCAAGGAAGCCGTCGCTACCCCATACACCTACCCAAATTCCGAATGCGAGTAAAATAAATAGAAGAATTACGCATACTTTTGTGATTGCAAGACCTGCTTCGATCTTTGCAAAGATGTCAACCGCACATAGGTTAATGATTGTAAGTGTTGCAAGTGCTCCGACAGCGAACGCTACATAAGATATTCCGCTATCCTTTCCTGTTAGTGACTGTAGTACAGTTGCTACTGCGATGGCTTCTGACGGTACATAACATACCCAGTTAAACCAGAATGACCAACCCATACCTACAGAAAGTGTTTCGCCCAAGAATTCATTGGTATATGCTACGAATGAACCCTTTCTTGGAAGGTTTACCAATAGTTCTGCATAAGAGATCATTAGACCGTATACAATAAATCCAACTACTAAAAAAGCTAGAAATACTGCAGGACCCATTTCTCCTACCAGACCACCCATTCCGAGGAAGTAACATGAACCAATTACTCCTCCAAGTCCGATAAACGCAACCTGCCAGCCTTTGATACCTCTTTTGAGTTCTTGAGTCTCTTCGGCAGCCGGTTGGCTTACGTTTTTCTCTTCTGACATTTTTTGTCCTCCTTATTTAATTTATTGCGTGTTGTTACATGGGGGGAATCCCTTTAACATCGCTATTTTTTCACAATACGGGGGGGTTGTCAACCGATTTCAGACAGTTCTTAACATTGAGTTTTCGTCTCACTAGTAAGATTTTGCGGTAAGAAAAAGTCCTTAATCCGCTTAAATGAGCATTCTTCTCATTTTTCAGATTAAGAACTTGTACTATCTTGCTGTTTTTTTTTAGACCCTTTGTTGTGTCTCAAAATTGATTATTCAGATTTCTCGTCTTCCTTCCATGGATTTAAGTAAAGTGATCTCGTCAGTATACTCAAGATCTCCCCCTACGGGAATTCCATGGGCAATCCTCGAAACCTTAATTCCTGTAGGTTTTATCAATCTTGCGATATACATGGCTGTAGCCTCCCCCTCTATATTGGGGTTGGTTGCCAAGATCAGTTCATCTACTTCGCTGTTTTGCAAACGAATAATCAGTTGTCTCAAATTGATATCTTCGGGAGAAATCCCTTCCATAGGGGAAATTACCCCATGAAGGACATGATATAACCCGCGGTACTCTTTTATCCGCTCCATGGCAACCACATCCCTTGGACTTTCCACAACGCAAATCCGTGTTTTGTCCCGCCGTTCATCTCTGCAAATCTTGCAGGGATCTCCATCGGTCAAATTGCCGCAAACAGAGCAATATTTCATTTCTCGCTTTGCATAAATCAACGCATCAGACAAGTGCAAAACGTCTTTTTCATCCAAAGAAAGGATATGAAAGGCTAGCCGCTGTGCGGTTTTCCCACCAATTCCCGGTAGCTTTGATAGTTCTGCAATGAGCTTACTCAGTGGCTTTGCGTAGTAATCCATTAAATCATTCCTGCCGGTAAGCCTAGGCTTCCTGTAAGCTTATTCATTTCCTCTGCGGAGATTTCTTCCATCTGTCTTAGTGCCTCATTGGCTGCCGTCATCACTAAGTCCTGCAGCATTTCGATGTCCTCAGGATCAACTACTTCCGGCTTTAGCTTAATGTCTACAATTTCCTTCTTGCCGCTAACCGTAACAGAAACTGCTCCGCCACCGGATGTAGCCGTTGTCTCCATCACATCAATCTCTGCCTGAAGCTCGTCCATCTTGCGCTGTACCGCCTGCATTTGCTGCATTTGCTTTTGCATATTTGCGTTTCCGCCGCCTACCTTTGGCTTCTTTCCTGCCTTCATTCCTTTTCCCATTGTTTACTCTTCCTCCATTTTCTGTTTGTATATTAACGTTTTAACATTCATTTCTGAATTATTCCTTAAACCAATTCCTTATTCAATGTCTACTTTTATACCCAAAAACGCCTCTGCTTTAACGGCAATTTCTTGGATTCCCTTTTTTTCTTCTTCTTGGGTTTCACTTACGATTTTTAGCAGCTTCCGCTGTCCTGTATACTTTTCTAGCATGTCTTCTAGCTTGCTTTTATTCTTTTCAATAAAGGCCTTCGCCATGCCCTTTGCCGTAATGATAAACTCGGTTTCGGTAATGTTTATCGGTTTCGCTCCATTTCTCACCATGCCGAACATTCCGCCGATAGTCTGCTCTCCATCTTCCAAAAACGCGGTCCAAATGCCCGTAATATTTTGGTTTTGGGCTTGGTTTTGGGCCTGAGTCTCTGCTCCTGACTCTGTAGCCAAGGGTTTAGGCTCCGCCTGGGGGGTTGCCAGGGTTGTTGGTTTAGGTTTAGGGCTTTCCCCTTGAGCCGCTTGCCCAATAATGCTACCTGCTCCTCCCCCGGTTGAAGGGAAAACCGGCACGAAATCGTCTTCCTCAAGCTGCTCACGAATTTCTTGTTGGTTAAATCGCTGCATAGAAAGCTCCCAGTCATCTGGTTCTGCTGATTTTGCTTTTGCAGGCTGTTGCTGCGCCGGCATCTGTTGCTGCGCCTTTTGTGGCTGAAGGGAAATTTGACTAGGTTCTTTTGCTGCTGTTTCCTGTGCACGAGGAGAAGCTCCCCCTACCGCTACCGGTGCTACCTGTCCTATGGCTTGCTTAATGACCACCGGCCCATCAGAAATATCGGTTGCCAGCTTCACCATACAAATTTCTAACAATACCCTAGGTTTTGTTGAATTTCTGCTTTGAACAATCGTTGCAGATAGTTCGATGATTGCACGATTAATTTCCGTTAAACTCAGCATTTCGCTTTGCTCTCGAATTCGCTGAATATTTTCTACCGACATATTGAGTACGTCTTCCGGGTTTTTGATAAACTTGGTCATCAAAAGGTTTCTGTAGTGACTCATCCATCCTTGCAGGATTTGTCGCGTGTCCTTGCCCCCTTGGGTAAGCTGTTCAATGATCATCAGTCCCTCCGCAGGATTATGTTCGGCCACCGCACCGGTCAGTGCCAAGTAGACCTCTTCTCCCACCGCGCCCAAGGAGTCCAAAATATCCTCTCTGCTGACCTTTCCGCTTCTACCGGAAATACATTGATCCAAAATACTCAGGCCATCTCGAACCGAACCATCGGCATTAGAAACCACTAGGCGTATGGCAGCATCTTCAATTTCTATGCCCCTATCCTTGCAAATTTCCTTCATTCTTCCTTCAAGAAGCGGCTCGGATACTCGTCGAAAATCCATCCGCATACATCGAGATAGAATCGTCGCCGGCAACTTTTCCGGTTCTGTTGTGGCTAAAATAAACATTACATTTGCCGGAGGCTCTTCTAAGGTCTTTAATAACGCATTAAACGCTCCGGTAGAAAGCATATGCACCTCGTCGATAATATAGACCTTTTGTCTGCCTACTACCGGCGGGAAATTTACACTTTCTCTCAATTCCCTAATATTCTCTACACCATTGTTTGAGGCCGCATCAATCTCAATGAGATCAATAAAGTTTCCTTCTGTAATCGCCTTACAATTGCTGCAAATTCCGCAAGGTCGCTCTTCTTGATCGGTGCAGTTTACCCCCTTGGCAAGAATTCTGGCCATAGTGGTCTTCCCTGTTCCTCTGGTCCCGCAAAAAAGATAAGCGTGGCTTACCGCTCCCCCTCGGATTTGGTTTTTTAGGATTTTGATAATATGCTCTTGGCCCAAAACCTCCCCAAATACAGAAGGTCTGTAGGCCCGATATAGTGCTTTGTACATTCAATCCCTCTTTTCCTACTAAAATAAAATTGTCCTTTGATCGCTCCGCAGGCATGGAAAAGGCTGATCTGCGGCACATAGGAGCTTCCGCTTATTGCTGCTTCCTTCCGGACCTGACAAGATTCACAGAGACCTATTGCGCAGGACCCAGTCCTAACATACGGAGCTGTCAAAAGACAATTTTATACTTTTCAATTATAGTGTTTTTCCTTAGCGAAGTCAATTGAAACTTACGGCAGCTCCGGAAATTTTTCCAAATTTACCCCACTACCTTATAGACTTCATCGCTGGCAGGCGGTGCAATTTCAATTCGTTCGTCATTGATTTTCATGCAGGTGCCTTCACTTTTGTTCTGAATTACACCGATACAAGAAACCGGAATTCCCGCTGCCTGAATTTCTTCCATCAGCCGATCCTTTTTGTCCGGCGGTGCCATAATCATCATGCAACCACTGGAAATTAGCCGTAGATAGTCCAAATCGAATTTATCGCAAATCTTCAAGGTAACGTCCTCTACCGGGATTTGATCAATCCAAAGCTCTGCGCCCACCTGACCGATTTTGCACATTTCCCAAACCGCACCGAGAATACCGCCTTCGGTTACATCGTGCATTCCCGATGTTCCAATTTTTCCTGCAATTACCCCTTCCTTAACCACACTTACTTGGTTGAGAAGATCCTTGGCCTGTTGAAGCTCCTCCGGTGTCATCACTGCAGATAGTTCCTGTCCAAAGTCACAGGCAATAATTCCTGCACCCTCAAGCCCTGCGGATTTGGTCATGAGGATATAATCCCCCTCTTTCATGTCTTCCGCCTGCTGAGACGCCCATTTTTCGCCTCTGCCGATGGCTGTGGAAATGATTATCGGTTTGTTTACCGCACGGGTAATTTCTGTATGTCCGCCGATAATTTCTACCCCTAGCTCTTCACTAACCTGCCCTGCCTGACGCATCATTTCTTCGATTTCCTCTTCTGTCGTTCCTTCAGGAAGCAAAACCGCAAGCATAATACCCAAAGGCTGTATTCCGTTAGAAGCGATATCATTACAGGAAATATGAATGGATAATCGCCCAATATCCGAAATAGAAGCAGTAATGGGGTCAGTGGACATGACACACTCATAAGTGCCATAGTCAATTACTGCACAATCCTCTCCGATTCCCGGCCGAGTTAAAACCTCCGGTCGTTTGTACTTAATGTTGTTAAATACAATTTTTTCTAATAAATCACTAAACAGTTTACCTACTTTAAGCATCTTCTTACTGTACAAACATTTTTTAAAAATCTAGTTCCGTAAAAAATTCCACACCCAGCTCCTTAGCCTTCTTGTTCTTTGAAGACTGGGACTGTACATCGTTGTTGATTAAAAACTTTGTCTTTGCACTCACTGAGCCGGTGACCTTGCCACCACGTTTTTCTATGTATTCTTTTAGTTTATCCCGATGTTCAAAAATATGCAAGGTTCCCGTAATCACAAAGGTCAGTCCTTGTAATTTTTGTTCTTCCTCCTCTTTTGTCACTTCCATAACCAGTAGGGGCATCAGCTGTTCCAATCTTTTTTGGTTTTCCTCTGCGGAAAAATACGCCACAAAGGCCGTTGCCATCACAACGCCAACCCCATCAATTTCTTGCAATTCCTCGCTGGTTAAGGCGGTAATCCGATTCCAATCTCCGCCACCTGCCCTTGCAATCAGCTTGGCATTTGCACTGCCGATTCCACTAATCCCCAGAGCATAAAGCAGTCTTGCCGGGGTGGTATGGCGGGCTTTTTGTGCCGCCGCAATTAGGTTGTCTACCGCCTTTTCCCCAAAGCCTTCCATGGAAGCAATTCCTTCCCTGTGGGCTTCTAGACGAAAAAGATCTGCCGGTTCCTTAACAAAACCCAAGCTCGTTAGCTTTTCGATGGCTTTTTCAGAAAGTCCTTCGATATTCATTCCATCTCTGCTAACAAAAAGGGCAAATCGCTTGATTTTTTTTGCCGGACAGTGGGGGTTTGTACAGTAGAGGGTTTCTACCTCGTTTTCCCGCTTTAGCTGTGTCTCTCCTCCACATACCGGACAGACCTTGGGGATTTCTA
>JAVWKI010000039.1:0-12532 GCA_036638575.1 Anaerovoracaceae bacterium
ACAATCGCAAGGTTTTTTAGGGTAATACAGCTATCAAACAATTCGTTATCTAGCTTTGCCCTTCTTCCCTGCTCTAGCTTGCCCGTTATCCGAAGAAAAGGACTTTTCTTTCCCAAAATCTCCTCCTTAGGCAAAGAAAGGAGCAGCAAAAGCAAAGTAAGCACCAAGGCCACCCCTATAGGACTTAGCCCTTCCATAGCATAGGCGCTTACTATGCCCACCACAAGGATCAACGTTACGGCAATGACCCGATATAGGCTATACTGTATTGAGGTCAGGTGAATCCCTGCTTTTTTCAATACCCTATCCACTTCCATATCTTCCTTTGCATCAATAAATCCACGCAGCATCCCCATGGGAGAACCTTTCTGTCGGTTGCTACTTGCCCCTTCCCCGAAAAACAAAGCATAAATGCCCCCAATAAGACCGGCACAGGCCAGGGCCGCAACCAAGCATTGTATCAACAAATTCATTGTCATCTTCTACTCCTCCCCTACAGTTCCATTTTCTTTTTGGAACAAAATACATTGACCATTATTCCCAAAATATACATGCCCAAAATAATCATTACCCAAGTAATTCCGGTTTCCGTAAGAAATTGATAGGACAAATACTTCTTTAGGGTAAATCCAAAATATTTAATTGCGCCCAGCACAGTCAAAACAAAGCATACCGGGGCAAGATATTTAAGCATTACTGCTGCCTCATTGTTTTCCCGCTTTGCATACTCTAGTACCTTTCTCGCCTTTACCATGCTCTCCGATAAATCCTTTAGTGAGTCGGTAACCTTAATTCCCGAGGTGGTAGCAAAGAGAATATTTGTCGCCAAAATTTTTCCCCACGAAGTCCCCAGTCCATAGCTAAACACCTGCAATAATTTTTCAATTTCCTCCTTCTCTCCTGCCGTATTTAGCCCTCTGGCTAAATTAAACAGCAATTTTTTTGAATGGGGCGCTTCTTCTAATTCCACCGCTGTTTTTCCAATGGCTTCTTGCATATTGTAGTAACAAATCTTGTAGTTGTTGAGTAATTCGGAAATGAGCAAATCCCCTTCCCTTGATGCCGCAACACGAAAGGTTTGCAGCTTGGTTCTCAGCACACAATAGGGCAAGAACAGCAGTGCAAAGGAAGCAATGAGCCCAATGGTTATGGGCAATATTGTAAAGGTAAGCACAAGCCCTAGACCGAAAAGTGTGCCGGAAATCAACATCAATAGTAGCACGCTCCTATCGCTTCCCCTACCTATACTTGCACTGAGGACCAATTTCAAATGTATTGTTAGTCTATCCTCTCTCCTTGGCTTTTTTCCGCCAAGGGTAGCAGATAGTTTTGCTTTCAAGTCTCCCTCTGCCAGATCCGCTTGTATGATGGGCATAACCACCATGCATACGCCGAGGACCAATCCAATGTACAAGAGATATATCATACTATTCACCTTTTTCTTTTCCTTTCCTGTACTTGTCCGATTTGTAATACGCCGGCTTTAGCACATGTTCTTTTTGGCACGGATATTTTTTGGCAAGGTGTTCCAATACGGTTTCCATTTTTTTCATGGATTCAGGGTAGGCCAAACCTAGCTGCCGCTTATCTTCACCAATATCATAAACAAAGGTCCAAGAGTCTGCCTCATAGGAATAGTCACATATCCGGTGAATGCTACACTCATCCTTCTGCTCGTCATATCGAAATTCAGAGATCCCCTTTAGCCTTTTTTGTGCCTTATCTGTGGATACCTGAAAAAACTCCAAAACATAATTAAAATTTTGAAACACCTGAGAAATTACCGCATTTAAGTCCCCGCCATATTTTGCAATAATCTTACTGGCCATTTTGTAGGGAATGTCTGCGGCTTTGTTGGTATGAATTGTCCCTTTGGATCTTTGGGTTCCTGTAGAGGTAATATCCAATGCCAAATTAAACGCCGTTGCATCACGCATTTCCTCTAGGAGAACATAGTCATTATCCCCTCTGAGCAGAGACTTGGTAATCCGTGCAAGATCCTCTCCATCTGCAACAATTTGCATAATTGGTGCATCGGGCATGATCTCATGCCAAGGAGTTTCCGGATCGGTTGCAATGGCTAATCCCTCTAAGCGAATATCCTCATATTTTTGCCAACAAATCATAAAGGTCGTCTTACCCGAACGTACTTGCCCGGAAAACAAAACGTTAAATCCGATTTCCGTCATGGCATAAAGCAAGGGGATACATTCCTTGGGAATTGTTCCAAAAGCAGCCATATTTTCAAAGGTCAGCTCCTTTAACACATACTTTCGAAATACCATTACATCTTGCCCGTCTTTGGTGCGTTCACCAGAATAAATGGTTACACGAATTCCATTTTGCAAATACACTTCATGAAAGCCTGCCTCCAGCCGTTCTTCCGGGGTGCCTAAAAGCAGCGCTTTTTTCAGCTGTAATCGCCTTCGATCTGAAAGTCGTTGTTCCTGCAATTCCTCCACCCCATCAATTAAACAGTACAGCCGATTGCCGATAATCTTTGCAGAGGAAGAGTTCTTATACGCTTCTGTGCTGTCATAAGCCCAAGGTGCAAGACCGGCCAAACCCCAATTTTCATGAAAAACCCCTTCAATCAGAGACGGGTAATATTCTGGGAAGGCCTCTCCGCTTAGATTTCTCTCTCTCAATATAGACTTGATTTTTTCCTTATAATAGGATACGGCTTCTTCTTTTCCAATAATGGCATTTTTCTCTCGTTCCAGTGTGGAAATTTTCCCCCGATCATCGTGTAATGACCATTCCTCTGTTAACGCATCTCTGACGATTGTACATATTTTATCAAAACGATAATTTTTTGTAGGATGATATGCAACACGTTCTTCTAAAAATTTATCGATGAAAAACTCCTGTTTTTTCTTCATTTCCTCACCCTTCCCGCTGAATTTCCTCAGTAATTGCTTTGATTCCTTCTCGATATTTCGGATACTTCATCAAGCTTTCTTTATCTAACTCTGCTTGCCATCCATACTCGGAATACCCTACAGGAAAAAGATTTTTCTCCTGTAATCGCCCTTCTAATTGTTTCAACCCAGGAAAGGCGGGAGAGGAAAGATAACGATTTACAATTACCTTCCCCTGAAGTTCTAGGGGAATCATTACATTCTCCTTAAACTCTCGATACCGTTTGATCATCTTTTCTTGCTGGGTAACCACCACATAAAGCTCCATATCTGTAACACATAAGGAAGCAACACAAAGGGGCATTTGCACATTTCCCCCTCCATCAATAACAAGATAATCGTAGTCCGCACCAATGCAAACATGAATATCTTCCAATGTTGTTGCATTATAGTATCGTGCCTTTATCAAGTCCTTAATGGGAGGTAAAACTTGCATTCCTTTATCCGTAATTAAGATTCCTTCCACCTCTCTCTTGCGCAAAGCTTTCTCTTCTATTGCCGTACGCAGATCATCTAAGCTTCCCACAGCTTTGCCATCGTAGTTTAAATAATCCAGTCCTGTATTGGACGAAGCCATAATGAACAACACTTTATTTTCTTTGCTCAGCTCCTCAGCAATGGATTGGGCAATCATTGTCGTGCCAACCTCTGCCGTTGCACCTACAATTGTAATTACTCTTTCTTTCATTTTTTCACCTTCTATCTATATAAAATTACAAATCGATAATTTTCCGCTGCATAATTTGTAATTTGCTCCGTTTGCTCCTTGTCTACAATGACTTCTACCAAAGAAACCGAGGAAGATCCATCTAGTCGCTCTTCATCCTTAGATTGAACCTCCGTATTGCTGCTATCCTTGGCATAGGCTACTGTCGCTTCTGTAACAAACATTGATGCTCCTGATGCACCGTAATTTGGCACCGCATAAAGGAAGGCTCTATCCCCTCTTCTCAAGGTTTGCGGATAGCTTTTTAACCATTCATTGGGTACAGAAAACACGTACTGATCCTCATTTAATACCAGATCCTGATTATCAAAAAACTCTCCAAACAATTCTGTTTCACCTGGGACAAACTGCCTTGCTTCCTTTCCCACAACCTGTTCTATATCTTGTTCTGTCAGTGCAGCTTCTGATTTTTGTGGTATTTTTTTAATGGCCAGCATTTCTTTTTTTATGGCGGTGTTTTTCTGTACATTTTCTTTTAGCACCAAGACACTATCATAAGTCAAGGCCTCTCTTGCCCAAAATTCCCAACCAATAATTCCCCCTATGGTTATCACAATCAAAATCATGCCAATAATCGCTTTCTTATTTTTCATTACATCCTCCCTGTTCAATACCAATGCAAAAGCCCCCAAAGGAGCCCTTGCATCCTTTTTGCTTATTTAATTTGTCCAATGCTTTTAATCCCATTGCTCACAATACTGGTCGCCCCTCCTTGTAATGAGTTTGGCCCATCTCCCAAAACTAAGGTGGTAACAATAATCGCCCCCAAAAGAATTGTTCCAATAATGATGACTAAATTTTTCATGTTTTCTTCCTTTCTCCAATAAAAAAACAAGCAAAGGGGATTCTTTGCTTGCGATATAAAAAAAGAGACCTTCCGATCTCTCTTCTCTCTATTTTTTCAACTTTTCCATAGTGCCATACTAACATAGGTGCTTTTCCAAGTCAATTCCATTTTTTAACATTTTTGTATTTTTTTTCTTTTTTATTTTTTCTACTTATTCTGCCGCTGTTCCTCCCCAGCTTCGCCTAGGATATCTGCTCTTGCACCATAGGCACCAAAAAGAATTCGAGAAAGATCTTCAATGGCTTCTTCCAACCGATTATAGTATGTGCTTTTTTTCAGCCCTAGCAGATGGATGATCTCTTTTTGCTCCAAGCCACCATTTTCCAAACAAAGATAGGTTCCTCTAAGTAACTCTGCCTTTTTGCTGCCTGCGCCATTTAACGTTTCTAAATGGGCTACTGCCTTGTCAACCATGGCAATGAGAATGGATTCATAAACAATTTTATTTGAACGCAAATATTTCTCTAGCTGGGTGCTGGCATAAAACATATTATTGCTCAGCTCTAAGCAGTCCCAAATGTCTGCAGCTTGGCAGCTTTCCTTAATTCTATCGGAGTCACCTACCTCCCAGCCTTCCTTGATTAAGGCGTTTAACAGCGTCTCCTGACTTTTTTTGGTCATGTTCTCAATATCATAGTACTTCATTTTTCGATAATTGTTCAATATTTTTTTCGCCAATTCATATCCCTTTCCCCCTTTTTCATGAACTGCAATCGCTGCATCTAATCGTTCTTCTATTTGTCTCAATGTCTCTTGCATGATTTCCACCTTTCTTGTGCTTACACAGCAGCCTTACCTAAACTTTAAATCATCTTTACGATTTCCCCTTTGTGAATGCCTATTGCTCCACTTTCATCGTTTCGATGAATTTTTACCTTCTTCTCCTCATATCGTTCCAAAATCTGTTGCGCCGGATGGCCATAATTATTTTTCCCCACCTGAATCATGGCAATTTTGGGATTTACTGCCTGAATCAGTTCCTGGGAAGAGCTCCCCTTGCTCCCATGGTGTGGCGCTACCAAAATCTCTGCTTGTAGGCGATTTGTTCCCGCATAGTAGTTCACCAGCTTCTTCTCCGTCTCTATGCCAATATCTCCTCCTGTAAAAATATCCAGTTCCCCATAGGAAAGCTTCACCACCAAGCATCGTTCGTTTTCATCTTCTGTTTTTTCTACCGGACCTAGAATTTCCAAAGAAAACCCCTTCTCCCTAGCAATCACATCCCCTCGCTTCAGGTACAAAAAATCCTTGTTTTTCATGCCGGTTTCCTGTTCTAACTGGGCTGCCTTTTCTTTGTTGTCCTCTTGTAATCCCAAGGTTTTGACCATCCCTTCCTGGCAAAGAGAGGCAATTCCGCCATAGTGATCCAAATCCAAATGGCTGACGATGGCTAAGTCGATTCGCCTTACTCCATTTTTTAGAAGGTAGGGTTTTACCGTTTTTTTGCCTACGTCGTAATCTTGCTTTCCACCGCCATCAATCATAATCACCTTTCCAGATGGACTTTTCACCAGTAAGCACGCTCCCTGTCCTACATCCACAAAAACAATTTCCGGCCTTCCAAAGTCATCCTTTATGGCAAACGTAAGCCCTACAGAAAGAAAAAGAATCACCAGAACTCCGGCACCCATAACCTTAAAATTTCTTCGCCTCCTTGCCACACGAAACAACTCCGAAGAAAAAAAGAACAACCCACCATAGTAAAGGAGCAAAATGGCCAGCGGTGGTGACAAAACGTCCCAACTGGTTTTGCTGTTGCCATAAAACAGATCGTTGGAAAGCAGCAAAATCCACACTGATTTTTCCATAATTATGCCCAGTATGGGCAAGAGCCCAGGCAAGAGCAAGCTTACCCCTACTGCAATTAAACCCAAAGGAATAATTAATCCCGAAAGAAAAATCACCGGAATATTTGCCAAAAACGTCCCCAAAGAAAAATAGTTAAATGCATAGGCAGTGAAGGGCGCCATACCCACCTGAATCATTAACGTTGGTCCCAAAAGATTCTTTAGCCAAGATTTTTGGTTTTTGAGAAAAGGAAGTAGGGCAGCCATGGTAAAAATTGCCAAAAATGATAACTGAAAGCCAACCCCCAAAAATCCATAAGGATTCACCAGCAGCATGAGAACGGCCGTAACCGCTCCGGCGGACATGAGATCATAGCGATAATGAAATAGCTTTGACAGCACATGAAGAAAAATCATCATCACTGCACGAACCACCGACGGACAAAAATCAGCAATTGCTGCATAAAAAATCAAGAACAGCAAAATCACAATATTGACAGACACTCGCCGCTTCCCTCCCATAAGCCCACACAAAAATCCATAAATAATTCCAATATGCAGCCCACTTACCGACAAAATATGTGCCGTCCCATTTCTTTGAAATCGCTCGTAAAGTTCTTCATCTAAATCGGTTTTGTCCCCAAACAACATGCCAATGACTACATTGGCTTCTTTTTCCTTCATGGTGTTGAACAGTTTATTTTGAAAATCAAAACGAACTTTTGCACTTTTTTCTGCCAGCTTGTTCTTTACCTCACCAATTTTTACACTTTCTCCGGTCAATATGGTTCGAATTCTCTTGGATTTCAGGTATTCTCTATAGTCAAAACAACCGGGGTTTCTTTTTTGTGTAGGTAGACTGAGGCTCCCTTTAATGGTCACCTCCCTACCGGGCAAATCCTGATAATTAAATTCTGCATCGTAAACATTGACCAGTACACGGCTTCCCTCCTCTGTTTTGATCACAAACTCACATTTCTCTTTTTTCTTTTCATCTGCGGTAAGCACCGTTCCCTCCAAGGTTACCTCCTCTCCTGCATGAGAAACCAAAGGATCTTCCTTCCGCTCAGCTCCATAAAACACCAAGCTTCCCAGAAGCAAAAAACACAAAAAGACACTGCAACAACACCTTTTTTTCCATAGGAAGAAAAAAATTGTGATCATTGCAATGCCAATGCTTACAACAACGGTATTTGCAAGATACTGAAACCATAGTCCCAATATAAATGCTACTGAAATTAAAACTGCCGGTCTTCTCATTTCTTTGCTCCCGGTCAGCTTACTTGCTCCGCTCTTATTATATATGAATTGTAATTTTTTTACAATTCATTTTTCAGATTAAATATAAAACCCAATTCCTACAAAATGTAAAGCCGTTCCCAGCAGAATAAACACATGAAAAAGCTCATGGAAACCAAAGCCGGGAAATAGATTTGGTTTTTTGAAGATATAAAATACTGCACCGATGGTATAAGCTAGACCGCCGCCTACCAAAAGCCATAAAAACGCCTTTGGCAAGCCCATTAACGCCCTTACATCAAAGACAATCGCCCAGCCCATGACCACATAAATCACGGTAGAAAGCCACCGTGGTGCCCCCATCCAGCATACCTTCATGATAATGCCCGCCAGAGCCAAGGCCCAAATCACACTAAGAAAAATGATATTCTTAGGCGAAGGCAAGCAGTTAAACAATATGGGTGTATAGGTTCCTGCAATCAGCACATAGATCATGGCATGATCTAGCTTGCGCAGGCGCTTTATTTTCTCCACGCTGCCTTTGGAATAGTGGTATATAGAACTACAGGTGTACAATGCAATCATAGAAATTCCAAAAATTCCAAAGGTAATCAATCGTCCCGGGTCCTCTGCCCTTTGGCTAAACACCAAATAGCCCGTAGCGATGATTGAGAGAATAATCCCCAGAAAATGTGTCTTGAAGCTCCATTCATCTCTTGGATCAATCGTCATAATTTGTCCCCCTATCTTTTGCGGCTACTTGCTGGTGTCGATATTCAGATAAACTGATGCCGCCGTAGCAACCAGCTTTCCGGTTTTTTTGCTGTAGGCTTCTGCCGTAAGCTGGGAAAGTCTCTTTCCCGTAGCAGTAGCCTTAGCCGTTACAATCAAGTCATCCGAAATCTCTACAGGACGAATAAATTTTACATCTAGGCTAACTGTAGGGGCAAAGTTTTTGCCTGCGAAAAAACGCGCAACTGCAGCAATGGTCATATCGAAGGCCATGCAAATGACGCCGCCATGAAGACCTCCTGCACGGTTTGCCTGCCAAGGCTGCAAGGAGAACTGCAAAGTAATACGCTTCTCCTCATAGGAACAGGTGCCCCCATAAGACTTCATCATCCCGTTTACAGTTTCTTCTTGAACAACATTATTCTCTTCCATTGTCTTTACAACATAGGCTTCCATCTCTTGTTGCTTATCCATTAGATCAAATCCTTTTGGCAATATAAGTTGATTCCTGCTGCCTGAAGTACTTCTCCGGCAATTCTAGGATCTTCTACCTTAATTACAATAACTCCATTTTTTTGTTTTGAACGGATAATCGAATACACATATTCTACCGCTATGTCTTCCTTCGCTAGTACATGCAAAATGCGATGTAGCCCTCCCGGAATATCTTCCATTTCAACGGCAAGAACTTCCGTAATGCTGGCAGTAAATCCATTTTCTTTGAGAATTGTCGTTGCAGCTTCAGGCTCTTCAACGATACATCTAAGGATCCCGAACTCCTCTGTATCTGCAATAGAAAGTGCCTTCATGTCAATTTTGTATTCTTCTAAAATCTTGGTAAATTCCTCTAATCTTCCTGTTGTGTTTTCAAGAAAAACTGAAATTTGTTTAATAAACATAACTTCCTCCTTTTATTTAAGATCCGTAAGATTTCTTGTATCTTCTACTCTGACTGCCTTTCCTTCGCTTCTTGGAAGTGCTCCCGCGTGTAAGAATTTCACCTTGCAGCCAATACCCAATAAGGTTCTTAGCTCGTGATCCATTCGCTTTTTCAGCTTTTCGATAAAGGCAATATTGTCAATGGCAATTCCTTCTGCCAATTCCACATGAAGATCAAAGGTATCGGTATTGTTTTCCCTACCCACAAAGATCTTATAATTCAATGTTAATTCGTCAAACATTGAAATCACCGTTTCAATTTGTGATGGGAATACATTCACTCCACGAATAATCAACATATCATCTGAACGGCCAAGAATTCTGCTCATCCGCACGGTTGTTCTGCCACAAGAGCATTTTTCTCTCATCAGATAGCAAATGTCTCTGGTTCTATAGCGAATCAGTGGAATTCCCTCTTTTCCAATTGTGGTAAATACCAATTCGCCTTTTTCTCCATCGGGAAGAGGTTCTTCCGTAATGGGATCAATAATTTCCGGAATAAAAAAGTCTTCCTGGATATGCAATCCATCTTGTGCATCGCAGCCACAAGCAACTCCCGGTCCCATAACCTCAGAAAGTCCATAAATATCGAAGGCTTTCAGGCCAAGACCCTTTTCGATTTCCTTGCGCATGGCATCTGTCCAAGGCTCAGCCCCAAATACGCCGGATTTTAAATGTAAATCTTCCGGTTTCAGTCCCGCTTTTTTAATTGCTTCTGCAATGGTCAAGGCATAGGACGGGGTACAGCACAAAATTGTGCTCTTAAAGTCTTTCATTAATAAGATCTGTTTCTGTGTATTTCCGCTGCTCATGGGAATAACCGATGCCCCTAAATATTCTGCACCGTTATGTGCACCAAATCCACCGGTAAACAGACCATAGCCGTAAGCAATTTGTACTACAGAGGTTTTGTCTCCTCCGGTCATAGAAAAGGCTCTGGCAACGCATTCTGCCCAGTTTTCAAGGTCATTTCTTGTATATCCTACCACGGTAGGTTTCCCTGTTGTTCCACTGGAAGCGTGGATACGAACAATCTCACTAAGTGGGGAACTGAACATTCCATACGGGTAATTATCTCTTAAGTCTGCTTTTGTACAAAAAGGAAGCAGCTTCAAATCTTCAAGAGACTGAATATCTCCGGGCTTCACTCCTTTTTCCTGCATTTTTAATCGATAAGTTTCAACATTTTGGTACATTCTTTTTACTGTACTTTTTAATTTGTGCAGCTGTATTTCCGACATTTTTTCTCGGTCTGCACATTCCATCGCTTTATTCCAAATCATTTATGTTCTCCTATTTTATTTTTTCTCCTTTTCATTCTATATTATTTCATGGCGAACTTCAATTGAATTCTTACACTTCTCTCAATAGAAAAACGACCACACAATTCTGCATGATCGTTTAACTCATCTCCCTTTGGAGATTGACCTTTTCCCTGTCAAGGACATACCACTGTTTTTGGCTCGTTTCCTCTGTTCCGTTTCACAATTCTCTACATTATGATTCACTTGTGCGTTTATTCCATCAAGTTATCTAACGTTATAGAAAAAACTTCATCCATGGTATCTTGAATTTTACCGTACAATAAGCGTACTTTACAGGTTTCTACTGCTCCCCTACTACAAAAACAATCTGACTCCAAACATCGGTTAATCACGCGTTTCTCTCCAATTGCATCCACCACTTCTCCCAAGGTAATTTCACTAAGCGGCCTAGATAAAATGTAGCCGCCTCCATGCCCTTGAAGCGGCTCAACTAACTCTGCACGCTTCATTGCCTGTAAAATTTTCCGCACATTATTCAGCGGAATAACCATGTTTTTAGAAATGTCTTCAGCAATCACACGATCCTTTGAGTCCCCAATATAAAGCATTGTTCTAATCGCGTAGTCAGTCGTAATATTAAACTGCATATCAAATCACCATTCCTCTCAACACCATTTTAAAAATCACAATACCATAAATTCTTTTAAAAATCAATTTTTTTCTCCCTATTTTCTTTTGCTTTTGCTTCTAGCCGTTTCTTTTCTTTCTATGAATGCTTCCCCCTCATCCCTAAGAAAAACATATCGTTCATCAAATCGCCCATACGGGGCCAATTTAACCGTTTATAAATACCCTTGCTTCTCCGTTTTAAACAGGTTTTTCCTTTATTTTTCCTTGTAAAATCCTCTTTTTTCTTTTCTAAATATACCCCTTCTAGAAGGGTATTTTCCACTAGATTTTCACCCTTATTTTTGCCGATTGCTTTTGATTAAATAGGAAAAAATACGAAATTGAAAAGGTGAAATGCTTCACCTATAAAATCATTGGTTTTAATGATATTTCTTCTTTACAAACTACCCTCATGTATTGTATAATTAATTTCGATGTATTTTACATCTTGAGCGGCGCTATTAGCTCAGCTGGATAGAGTAGCGCACTACGAATGCGAAGGTCGGGGGTTCGAATCCCTCATGGCGCACCACAAAAAAACCGTTGAGATCATTTGATTTCAACGGTTTTTCTTTGTTCGAACAGTTGAAAAAGGGCACTGCTCAGCAGTACCCTTTTCCTCGTTTAATGCAACGATTCAGTTTTATTTACTTTATTTTTGTCGCGCTCTTCTCATCATTACTGTGGTAATGAATATTCCCATTGCCGCAATTAGCATAAGGATAAAGATTGGCATCATGTTGAATAAATCTCCTGTTTTCGTTGTCTTTACTTTCACTACAGTTCCTGCAGCGCCACTTGCAACTTCAACAGTTGCCTTACCGCTTACGTTTCCATTCTTGTCGGTTGCAGTAACAAAGAGTTTATCTCCACCCTTTGCAGGAGGTATTGTTACAGTAAAGTTTCCATCTTTATCTGTCTTACCTTCTCCAACTACATTTCCATCCTTGTCTGTTACGGTTACGGTGCTGTCTGGCTCTGCTTTTCCTGTTACCGTTGTGTCTCCATCCTTAACTGGATTGACAATTGGTGCAGCTGGTGCAACGCCATCAACAATAGCTTCTGTTGGTTTGCTTTCGTTTCCGTTCTGGTCAGTTGCAGTAACGAAGACTTTATCTCCTTCACTTACTGCCGGTACTTGGATCGTAAAGTTTCCATCTTTGTCTGCTTTGCCTTCTCCCAGTACGTTTCCATCCTTGTCTACTATGGTTACGGTGCTGTCTGGCTCTGCTTTTCCTGTTATGGTTGTGTCGCCGCCCTTAATCGGGTCTACCTGTGGTGCTTCCGGTGCAACTCTATCAATAGTAATGGTTGCTGAATTTGCAGGCTTCTTGTCCTTTTCTGTTGCTGCTACGCCTACAACATCTCCATCCTTTACGCCTGCCGGTAAGTCAATGACATAGTGT
>JAVWKI010000040.1:0-12156 GCA_036638575.1 Anaerovoracaceae bacterium
AGGCGGCAACCTATCTTTGTGATTCACAGGGAGAAATTGTTGTGGGCAGTGATTCGGATGTCTATTTATATCGAGAGGGAATGCCTTTGGCAGGAGAAACCAACGTGCTAAGGGGCTATGGTCGAGAGCGCTCTAAGGAAGAGGTGGAAGGCTTCGCAAAGAACCTCAGAGAAGGGGATGCGGGAATCTTTACCGTTTCAGTGGAAGACTATGATCGCAATGTTGTCTATGCCCCAACGGGGATTAATGACTGGTTTATCATCAATGGTGTTCCCAGTGAGTTTGTTCGCCAGTCGACCAATGAAATGTCTCAAATTGCCTTACGGCTGCTTTTGCTGCTGATGTGTACGGCAGTGATTGCCACCGGAACGGTGATCTTCCAAGAGCGACGAAATCAAAAAAGACTGGGAAGAGAGCAGGAAAAATTGAGAATCAGTGAAGAGGAGTATCGCATTGCTGCGCGGCAAAGCAATAAGCATATTGCTCGTTATGATATTCGAACCAAGACCTTGTATCAGCACAAAGAAACCGCAGCTCTGCTAGGAACAGAGTCCATTTGCCGGGATGTTCCTGAAAGCAGGATTGCAGAAGGCTTTGTGGCCCCGGAGAGCATAGCGGCCTACAGGGAATTTTATGCCCAAATGATCAGGGGAGAGGCCTCAGGCTCCAAGGATGTTCGAATGAAAAATGCCATTAACGGAGAGTTTCGTTGGTATCACGGGGACTTTACCTTGGTTTACGATCAGGACAATCAACCGATTCACGGTGTTATTTCCTTTTATGATGTGACAAAACAGAGAGAAAAAGAAATTGCTTATACCTTGTGGAAGCAGAGCATTTCCAGTCTTCCAAGAGAAAAAACTGCAATTTTTGAGTATAATTTAAGTGAAAATTTACAGGAATCTGCATCGGGATGCTTAAACGGGGCAGAGTTAAAGCAGATCAATATGTCCTTTAAGGAGCGGGTGCTTTACTGGGGACAAAATGTTGTTTGCCATGAATATGTAGATCTATATAGCAGCTTTTTGAATTTAGAGCGATTGCTCAGTGATTTCCATAGGGGAATCAGAGAGGATAGCCTAGAGTTTAAGGCCTTCCCTGAAGGTGCGGCAGAGTGTAGATGGATTAAGGGGAGCATTAAGATGGCAGAATATCCGGATACCGGACAGGTTAAGGGTGTCTTGATCTATGAAGATATTCATGAAGAAAAAATGAATCATTTGGCCATCAAGGAAGAGGCGGAAACCGACTTTTTAACCGGGGTATTCAATCGCAAAACCTTTATGGAAAAAATGCAGCCTTTGCTAAAAGGCGGGCAAGGGCAGCAACACCTATTGATGATGATGGATCTAGATCACTTTAAACAAATCAATGATTCCTTAGGGCACCGAGAAGGCGATAGGGTACTAAAAACCTTGGCCAAAGGCTTGAAACGAGAAATCGAGGAAACAGGCGAAGGCTTTGTGGGACGAATCGGCGGCGATGAATTTATGATTTGCATGGAGGCTGTGGAAGAAAAATCGGTGGTAGAAAAGGCTGAGGCATTGAGAATGCTTTTGCGTATTCAGGTGACAGAGAATGTCTACACCAGTGGAAGCATTGGCGTTGCAAGCTATCCTCAGGACGGAACAGACTTTGATACCCTTTATGCCAATGCGGATACGGCCCTTTATCGTGCCAAGGAAAAGGGAAGAAACTGCGTAGCATTTTATTCTTTGGGAGAGGAAGACGGAAATGAAGATTAAGGAATTGGGATTTGCCAATTTAGATATGGACAGAAAGGCGAGAACCGGCGCCCCGGAAGCAGTGTTTTGCTCCGGGAAGACTCCGCAGCAGGTGGCGGAAATTATGAAGAATCTAGATGAGGGCGAGGAAAATATTATGGGCACGCGTGCCACCTTGCAGGACTTTGAGGAAACAAAAAAATTGGTGCCGGAAGCCAAGTATTACGATGTGGCAAGAATTATTGCTGTAGAAAAGCGAAGCCTTCCACAAAAGGAAGGCTGCATTGCCATTGTTACTGCAGGAACGGCGGATATTCCCGTAGCAGAAGAGGCGGCGGTGACCGCAACCTTGCTGGGGAATTCGGTAAATCGAATTTTTGATGTAGGCGTTGCAGGAATTCATCGCTTATTTCATCGCTTAGAAGAAATCCGCTTGGCAGATGTGGTGATTGTGGTTGCCGGAATGGAGGGTGCACTGGCCAGCGTTCTGGGCGGCCTGGTGGATACACCGGTCATTGCGGTACCCACCAGTATTGGTTATGGAGCGAATTTTGAAGGCCTAGCGGCATTGCTTTCCATGCTCAATAGCTGTGCCAACGGCGTGGGCGTGGTAAATATTGATAACGGCTATGGTGCAGCCTGTCTTGCAGACAAGATAAACAGGCGGAAGGAATAGGGAGGTAAGGATGAACTTATTGATTGATTGTACAAACGGAATCAGCAGCGACATGGTGCTGACCGCATTGATTCAACTGGGTGCAAATGAGGAAAAGATAGGGGAGCAAATACAAGGACTTTCTCTTGCTGACCTTTCTTCTCACCGAAGCTATCAAGGGATCAAGAACCGATTGACCCTAGCGCCTTTGGCGGAGGGGGTAGGAGAGAAGGCCCTAAGGATTTACGAAGCCATTGCCAAGGCAGAGGCGAAGGTTCATGGAGAAACCTTGGAAACGGTCCATTTTCACGAGGTGGGAAGAGACAAGGCCATTGCACAAATTGTAGGGGTTGCTACGGCGATTGAGGATCTGGGCGTAGAGGAAATTTACTGTTCTGCCCTTCATGACGGAACAGGAAGTATAGAATGTAGCCACGGGGTTATTCCTGTACCGGTACCGGCGGTTTGTGCCATGAAGGAACAGTGTGACTATGATTTTGGGACCGATGAAATAGAGATGGAAATGGTTACGCCTAGTGGCCTAGCGGTGCTGATTGGACTAGGGGCAAAAAAAGCAAATCACCTTGAAATTCCAAAGGATGCGAAGGTTGGAATCGGCAAGGGAACAAGGGATACAGGCAGAGACGGACTAAAAATAACAGCTTGGTGACAGGAAAATAACAATACTGTAATAACCATTGTAAAAGAAAAATAGATGGGATATACTCCCCATAAGATAGTATAGAAACACTAACCATATGTTAGTGTTTTTTCATGATAAGAATGGGGGAGAGGAAATAAAATGATTCGATTAAAAAATGTTTCCAAGTTCTACTACAGCAAAGGAATGATTGCCAGCGGGTTTTCAAAGGTAAACTTAGAATTCAAGGTTGGTGAATTTGTTGTAATCACAGGAGAGTCGGGCAGTGGTAAAAGTACCTTGCTTAACGTTATTTCGGGATTGGATACCTATGAAGAGGGAGAGCTTTATATTGATGGCAAGGAGACCAGTCATTACACCACAGAAGAGTTTGAAGAATATCGAAAAAAATATATCGGAAATATCTTCCAAAACTTTAATCTGGTCAACAGCTATAGCGTGTATCAAAATGTAGAATTGATCCTGCTGATCAATGGATACACACGGACGGAAATCAAGGATAGAGTAACGGAAATTATTCAAAAAGTCGGCCTGAGAGAATATACCAATACAAAGGTATCTAAACTGTCTGGCGGGCAGAAACAGCGTGTTGCCATTGCAAGAGCCTTGGCAAAGGAAACGTCAATTATTGTTGCGGATGAGCCTACGGGAAACTTGGACAGCACTTCAGCGGCGGGGATAGTAACTTTGCTTCGTGAAATTGCAAAGGATAAGCTGGTAGTGGTTGTTACCCATAACTTTGATCAGTTTGCAGATTCCGCAACAAGAATTATTAAGATGCACGACGGAAAAGTTGTGGAGGACAAGGTTGTTGCTGAGGGGAATCAGGAGATAAAAATTGCAGAGAGCAGATGGGGAAATATCTCCGTAGCCAGTAAGCTTCGGTTGGGGATAAGAAATACCTTCAATGTGATTCCTAAATTCTTGCTGCTGCTGGTTGTCTTTATGTTTGTTATCTTGGCGGTGAGTTCCAATTATACCAGCTTCCAAAAACAGGAAGAGGAAATGCAAAAGCTGGGATATAATCCGGTGTTTTCCAACTATACGGAAGACCGAATTGTGGTCAAAAAGGCAGATGGAAACGCATTTACTGATGAAGATTACACAAAAATCAGCGACTTAGCCAATGTAAAATCACTGGTGAAGGAAGACATTCTCATGGACAAAATGCTGACCATAGGGGGAGAAACCTTTGGCTTCACCGGCTATCCAAAGCATATGAATGAACTAGGTGACCGGGTGGACTTGGGAGAATTGCCAAAAGCAGAGGGGGAGGTTGTGCTCTCCGGATCAAAGGATGACTATACACTGACTGAGGGCGGCGATGAAATTATTGGAAAAACCTTTAAAATTATTGGCGAAAGCGGTGAAGAGCTGAGTGTTACCGTTTCAGGAATCAAATACACACAAGACGGAGGCTATGGGCTAGGGAACATCTATCTGGGTGAGGCGCAGCTAGATACCCTAAGAAAGAGCCAAAATCAAAAATTCAGCGAAGTAGAAAGCTTGATCAACGACAAAATATACAAGCAAGCTATGGAAAACAATATGTATAAGGTGGTTCCAAACAGCATGGTTCCTTCCGGAAAGGCCATTGTTTCTGAAGAATTAAATGGCGTATATAGCGATCAAACTGCGGTAGGAAAAGAAATGGAAATCACCGTAAAAAATATTTACTATACGGACAATCTAAAGGTAAAAATCGATAGTACCTACAACAAAAACGATATGAAGGCGAAAACCGGAGTTACGGATTATGAGGTGCATGCAGGCGAGATTTTCGTTAATCCAACCGATTACGAAGCCTTATTTGTTAAAGGAAACTTCCAAAGTAGCGTTATGGTCAAGGACCCTAAGCTAGCAGAGGAAACAGCAGCACAGTTAACGGAGCTGGGCTATAAGCCATTGGTATTGAAGAACACCTTGACCAAATTCGGAGGAGAAGAGGTCATGAAAATTATCCAGGTGCCACTAGCAGTAATCTTGGTTCTTGCGATTTTCTTCATTTCTTACTTCGTTATTCGATTGATTCTCAAATCCAGAGGAACGTATTTCAGTACCTTGAGAATATTGGGATTGGAACAAAAAAGCTCCAAGCGCATATTGGATATTGAGCTGTTTGCTGTGATGAACATTGCTTATCTTATCTTCCTTGTGCTGGTGGCGCTAGTTCAGGGCGGATTGATCAACATTGCCTATATCGCCTCGCTAGTTCAGTATCTAGGAGTGAGGGATTACTTTATCTTGTACTTTGTGCTTATCTTGATGTCCTATCTCATTTCTAGCAAATTTGCAAGATCACTGTTTAAGAAATCAGCGATGGATACTTATAGAGAGGAGGCGTAAACCATGGTAAAATTGGAACAGTTAAATAAATATTTTAACAAGAATAAGAAAAACGAAATACATGTTATCGACAATACTTCACTGGAGTTTAATGAAACGGGGATTGTGTCTCTTCTTGGCCCTTCCGGTTGCGGAAAAACCACCTTGCTTAACGTTATTGGCGGACTAGACAAGGTAAATAAGGGAAATGTCTATATTAATGGGCAAAAAATGACCGGGCGAAGAACGGGAAAAATTGATGAAATCAGAAATTTAAACATCGGATATATTTTCCAAAACTATAATTTGGTAGAAACCATGACGGTCTTTGACAATGTGGCCATGGTGCTGAAAATGATTGGCATGAAGGACAAGGAAGAAATTGCCGAAAAGGTAAATTATGCCTTGGAGCTAGTAGGGATGTACCGGTACAGAAACCGATATGCAGACATGCTTTCCGGAGGAGAGCGTCAGCGTGTGGGTATCGCTAGAGCCATTGCCAAGAATCCGGCGATTATCATTGCCGATGAGCCTACGGGAAACCTAGACAGCAAAAATACCTTGGAGGTTATGAACATCATCAAGGCGATTTCGGAAAAGAAGCTGGTTATCCTCGTTACCCACGAAGAAAAGCTTGCAGACTTTTACTCCGACCGAATCATTCGAATTCGAGATGGCGTAGTGGTTTCTGACCAAGCAAATGAAAATAGAAACGACCTGGATTATCGCCAGGAAAACAAGATTTATCTCAAGGATATTGAAAAACACGAGCGGTTGACTACGGAAGACTATGATATTCGTCTCTATGATGAAACCGGCAGCAAGGTATCCTTGGACATTGTGGTAAAAAACGGAAACATTTACTTCAAAAGCCGATCTGAAGGAGATAGGCTGGAAGTCATTGATGAAAATTCCAGCATTGAATTTATTGATGATCACTATCGCAAGATGAGCAAGGAAGAATATGAGAAGCATCGATTTGATCCGGAAAAATTAAGACCGGCAAATCCGCCAAAGAATTCTTCCATTGTCAATCCCATTACCATGATTACCGGTGGCTTTAAGAAGGTTGCCAATTACCATATTTTGAAAAAACTATTGCTTGTGGGCTTCTTTGTCTCTGCTATGTTTATTATTTACGCCATCAGTAATATCTTTGGTGTAACCAATATTCAAGATGCAAAATTTGTAACGGAAAACAAAGACAACCTACAGATTGTAGGCAAGAATATTAAGGTAGAAGATTATTTGGCTTACGAGCAAGATCCGACGGTGGACTATGTGCTTCCGGGGAATTCAAAGGTCAGCTTTGATATTAAATACAAAGACTATTTGCAGACTAGCCAAAACTCAGAAAGCATCAGCGGCTCTCTTTCTGCCATTGATACCCTAACACAGGGGGATCTTGTGGCAGGAACCTTACCAACCAGCGACAGAGAAATCGTAATTGATCAGTCTACGGTAAAAGGGTTGATTGCAGAGGGTGCAGCAAAATCTGCAGGACTGGTCGAGGCAAAGGATTTCATTGGCAAGCAGGTAACGGTAGCCAACATGGCACCATTTACCATTGTGGGGATTACAGATAAGGCATCTCCTTGTATCTATACGGCAAGAACCCAGTTTATCAACATCATTGCCGGTAGTGTAAGCGGAGGTGAAGGCGGAGGCGGAGGCGCGAAAAGTGCAGGTGCAGCAGCAACCCCCTCTGCTGAAGTAATCGATGTGGCCCTAAAGCAAGATAGCATTACCCTAAAAAAGGGAACGATGCCCAACAACGATTATGAGGTCTTAGTCAACATCAAGAACGAAGAGTCTATGCCACTGAATAAAGAAATCAAAGACAAGGTAAATGACAAAAAGTTGAAGGTTGTAGGCTATTATTACGACAAATACGACAGCGATTATAAATTGGTCAACCACGATACGGTGAAATACAATACCATTGTCACCAAAGAAAATGTTACCATTTATCCAAAGGATAAGGCGGCTGCCATAGAATCCTTCCAAAACAAGAAGATTAATGTGGTGGACACCTACGAGGTAGCCAGAGCAAAATATGTAAAAAATTCATGGCCATCTATGTTGTCAGCGATTATCCTAGCCGGAGTAATCCTTGCGATTTCCTTTATTGAAATCTACTTGATTATCCGTGCATCCTTCCTCTCAAGAGTAAAGGAAATTGGTGTATACCGTGCCATTGGGGTGAGGAAAATGGACATTTACAAGATGTTCCTAGGAGAGATTCTCGCCATAACCACCTTGGCCGGACTGCCCGGATATTTGTTTATGGCCTATATCCTAGAACAGCTTACCCATATATCCTACACCAAGGATATGTATATGATGAATTTCCCAATATTGCTCTTAGGCTTTGTGGTAATTTATGCCTTTAATATCTTCTTTGGCATGTTCCCGGTATGGAAAACTTTACAAAAAACACCGGCGGCCATCCTGTCAAGGACAGATGTAGACTAGATTTTCTTGACATTTAGGCAAAAACCTATACAATATTACCATACAAAAAGAAAAGAGCGGAGAAGAAGAGGAGTAGCGAAATTGCCCCGAACAGAGAGAAAACCCGTGGCTGAGAGGTTTTTCGGAAGGCGTAACGTGAAGGTTGCTTTGGAGCTTTACTGTTTAACTGAGCGCTGTGCACTTGCATGGAATAAAGGTGGTACCGCGGACTGAAAGAATAGTTCGTCCTTTAACCGGGGCGAACTTTTTTATTGGAAAAATATAAACTGGAGGAGAATAGAATGGAAAAAAACTTAGGGAAAACCTATAACCCAAAAGATTTTGAGGAACGAATATATGAAGAGTGGGAGGCAAAAGGTGCGTTTAAAGCGGAAGTAGATCCCAACAAAAAACCCTATACGATTGTTATGCCGCCACCAAATATTACAGGACAGCTACACATGGGTCATGCACTAGATCAGACCTTGCAGGATGTACTGACAAGATGGAAGAGAATGGAGGGCTATAGTGCCCTATGGCTACCCGGCTCAGACCATGCCAGCATTGCTACCGAGGTAAAGGTAGTAGAAAAGCTAAGAGAAGAAGAAGGCAAGGAGAAGGAAGACATCGGCAGAGAGGCCTTTCTTGAACGTGCTTGGGACTGGAAGAGAATTTACGGCGGAAAAATTACTCAGCAATGTAGAAAGCTAGGGGATTCTTGCGACTGGGAGAGAGAACGATTTACCATGGATGAGGGCTGCAACAAGGCGGTCAATGCCATGTTTGTTAACCTGTATGAAAAGGGACTAATCTATAGAGGAAACCGATTGATCAACTGGTGTCCGGAATGTGGAACCTCCCTTTCTGATGCGGAAGTAGATCACGAGGACAAGAGCGGAAAGTATTGGTATTTCCGTTATGACAGCGCAGACGGCGGCGAAGGAATTGTGGTTGCCACATCAAGACCGGAAACCATGTTCGGAGACGTTGCCATTGCGGTACATCCATCAGATGAGCGATATAAGGAGATGATCGGCACCAAGGTAATTCTTCCTTTGGTAGGCAAAGAAATTCCGATTATTGCTGATGAATACCCGGATCCGGAGAAGGGTACCGGTGCAGTAAAAATTACCCCTGCCCACGACCAAAATGACTTTGAGGTAGGACAGAGAAACAAGCTAGATAGTCCATCGTGTATAAACGATGATGCAACCATGAACCAGCTTGCAGGCAAGTATGCGGGGATGGATCGCTATGAATGTCGTAAGGCATGGGTTGCAGATCTAGAGGCTGCAGGACATTTGGTAAAGACAGAGGAAATGGTCATTCCTATTGGGGAATGTTACCGTTGCCATACCGTAGTTGAACCGATGCTCAGTGAGCAGTGGTTTGTTGCCATGGAAGAATTAGCAAAGCCAGCCATGGAAGTGGCAAAAAATGGACAGCTTACCCATGTACCGGAAAGATTTACCAAAACCTATATGCACTGGCTAGAAAACATTCGTGACTGGTGTATTTCTCGTCAGCTTTGGTGGGGACATCGAATTCCGGCCTACTACTGTGATGACTGCGGGGAAATCATGGTTGGTACGGAAGCACCTACTGCTTGTAGCAAGTGTGGAAGCAAAAATCTTCGTCAGGATGAAGACGTTTTGGATACCTGGTTCTCTTCTGCCCTATGGCCTTTTTCCACCTTGGGCTGGCCGGAAAAAACACCGGAGCTAGAATATTTCTATCCTACCGATGTGCTGGTTACCGGTTATGACATTATCTTCTTCTGGGTAGTAAGAATGGTATTTTCTGCAATGGAAATCACAGGGGAAAGTCCGTTTAAATATGTTTATGTCCATGGGCTAGTAAGAGATGAGCAGGGCAGAAAAATGAGTAAGTCTCTAGGCAACGGAATCGACCCACTGGAAGTCATCGACAAATATGGTGCGGATGCATTGCGATTTATGCTAACTACGGGAATTACTCCGGGAAATGACATGCGATTTAGTGAAGATAAAATTGAATCCGCAAGAAACTTTGCCAACAAGCTTTGGAATGCTTCACGATTTGTGATTATGAACCTTCAAGACGAAGAGGGAAATTTCAGACCGATGGCAGAGGACGATGCGGCGCTAAAGGATGAAGACAAATGGATGATCGCAAGGGTGAACGATGCCACAAAATATATTACAGAAACCATGGAAAAATTTGATTTGGCCTTGGCAGGACAGCGGGTATACGATCTGATTTGGAACGAATATTGCGACTGGTATATTGAAATTGTTAAGGGCAGACTCTATGGAGAGGATGAAGAGGACAAGAAGGTGGCAAGAAAGGTTCTTGTGGATGTACTAAAGGATCTACTTAAGCTCCTTCATCCGTTTATGCCGTTTATTACCGAAGAAATTTGGGGCTTCCTTCCAAAGGGACAGGTAAAGGCAGACAACCCAGACAACTTCCTGATTAAGGAAAGCTGGCCGGTATACAGTGAAGCAAAAACCTATCCGGAAGAAACCAAGAAGCTAGAAATGGCCAAGGAAGCCATTCGTGCCATCAGAACCATTCGGGTAGAGGCAGAAGCGGCACCAAGCAAGGTGCTTAGTGCAGTTATTCTTGCAGAGGGCGAAGCAAAAACCTGTTGTGAAGCAGGCGCAAGATATATAAAGAAATTAGCAAATATCAACGAGATTACCTTTACCGAAAACAAGGAAGAAATTCCGGAGGAAGTAATGTCGGCGGTAATTGCAGGGGCAGAGCTGTTTATTCCACTAGATGAACTGTTAGACTATAAGGTGGAATTTGAACGACTGACCAAGGAAAAGAAAAAGCTAGAAGGGGAAGTGAAGCGTGTACAGGGCATGCTAAGCAATCCGGGATTTGTAAACAAAGCACCGGAAAAGAAGATTAACGAAGAAAAAGAAAAGATGGCAAAATACGAAGAAATGCTTGCAAAGGTAACCGACAGACTTGCTATGGTGGAGAAAAAACTATAATGAACAAGGCAATAGAAAAAATCGCTGAATTTCAGCGGTTCGGAAGTGTACTGGGCTTAGAACGAATTGAGGCCTTGCTCAGCAAATTGGGAAACCCACATGAATCACTGAAGGTGATTCATGTGGCGGGAACCAATGGCAAGGGTTCAGTGTGCAAATATCTTGAAGAAGCATTAAGGGCAAACGGGTATAAAGTAGGACTTTATACCTCGCCTTTTATTGAGACCTTTAACGAACGAATTGTCTTTGATGGAGCCTGTATCTCAGACAAGGATTTAGAAGCGACCACAGAGGAAGTTTTGGCGGCAGCACAGGCAATGGTCAGCGAGGGGATGGACTCTCCTACAGAATTTGAGGTGGTAACCGCAGTGGCCCTTCTTTATTACCAGAGGAAGTGCCCTGATTTTGTTATTTTGGAAGTTGGTTTAGGGGGACGAGGAGATTCCACCAATGTGATCAAGCAGCCCCTGATGAGCATTATTACGTCCATTTCTTATGATCATATGGATCGACTGGGGAATACCCTAGAAGAAATAGCAGGAGAAAAAGCCGGCATCATTAAGGAAGGCTGCCCGGTAGTTTGCAATGTAGATAAACCTGAAGCAGCCAAGGTCATTGCAAAGGAAGCCTATAACAAAGGATCGGTATTGTACGATGTGTCAAAAATAAAGCAACCGATCTGTGTACCTACCAGAGAAGGGGAGGTATTTAGTGTGGATATACTGGGTACTCACTACAATGAAGTGAAGATTTCTATGGTTGGAGAGCACCAGGTGTCAAATGCAATCACGGCCCTTACCGCTATTGAAATTCTGCGAAAAAATAGTATAATAAAGGTGGAAAAGTCTTTACTCTATAAGGGACTTTTTGCCGCTTTTCAAATGGGACGAATTGAGATCCTGGGAGATCACCCTGTTTACGTTCTAGATGGAGCCCATAACGAAGAAGGAATGGAGTCTTTGGTAAATACTATGGACACCATTTTTCGTGAGAAAAAAATTCTGATCATCATTGGATTGCTCCAGGACAAGGCGGTGGAGGAAATTTTAAACCTAGCCGCATTTTTGGGAGATCAATTTATTGTTACAGAACCGGACAATCTACGAAAATTATCGGCGGAGGTTCTGGCGGAAATGCTAAGAAAACGGGGAAAGCAATGTAGAGTACAGAAGGATCCGGAGAGAGCATTCATGCTTGCAAAGGAAGAATTTGCTGATGCAGAAGTCATTCTTTGCACAGGCTCTTTATATTTAATCGGAGAACTGAGGAGGACAATAAAAAATGGCGGGTATTTGTGTGAAAAGAAAGAAGGTACTGTTGTTCTATAACCCTTATTCGGGAGATGGACTATTT
>JAVWKI010000041.1:0-12070 GCA_036638575.1 Anaerovoracaceae bacterium
CAACACAAAAAAGTGAAGAGAAAAAGAAAGGAATTTGGAGGATTTAATTATGGGACGATTTACATTACCTAGAGATTTATATCATGGAAAAGGTTCAATTGCAGAATTGGCAAACCTAAAGGGCGAAAGAGCGATGATTGTTGTGGGAGGCGGATCAATGAAACGTTTCGGTTTCCTAGACAAGGCGGTTGCACACCTAAAGGAAGCAGGCATGGAAGTTGAACTATTTGAAAACGTTGAACCGGATCCATCTGTTGAAACAGTAATGAAGGGCGCAAAGGCGATGGCTGAATTTAAGCCGGACTGGATTGTTGCTATGGGCGGCGGTTCACCTATTGACGCAGCAAAAGCAATGTGGGCGTTCTACGAATATCCGGAAGTGACGTTTGAGGATTTAATTATTCCGTTTAACTTCCCTGAGCTTCGTCAGAAGGCAAGATTCTGTGCAATTCCATCAACTTCAGGTACAGCAACAGAAGTAACTGCTTTCGCGGTAATTACAGACTATGCTAAGGGCGTGAAATACCCAATGGCAGACTTTAACATTACACCGGACGTAGCGATTGTAGATGCTGATTTGGCAGAAAAAATGCCACAGAAGCTTACTGCATTTACCGGTATGGATGCCATGACGCATGCAGTAGAAGCTTATGTTTCCACATTAAACTGTGACTATACTGATCCCCTCGCACTTCATGCAATCAAGATGATTGATGAGTTCTTAAAACCTTCTTATGACGGTTGTATGGAATCAAGAGATCGTATGCATAATGCACAGTGTCTTGCAGGAATGGCGTTCTCCAATGCACTTTTGGGAATCGTACACTCCATGGCACACAAAACCGGGGCAGCTTACACTGGCGGACACATTGTACACGGCTGTGCCAATGCAATGTACCTGCCAAAGGTAATCCAGTTCAACGCAAAAGACGAAACTGCTGCCAAGAGATATGCAGATATTGCAAAGTTCATTGGTATAGAAGGGGACAGCACAGAAGCTTTAGTAAAAGGATTGGTTGCAAGACTAAGAGAAATGAACAAGGAATTAAACATTCCAATGTGCATTAAGGACTACGAAGACGGAATCATTGACGAAAAAGAATTCAATGATAAGCTAAAGGACGTTGCAGCACTTGCGATTTCCGATGCTTGTACTGGTTCAAATCCAAGAATTCCGACTCAGGAAGAAATGGAAAAGCTGTTAAAGGCTTGCTACTACGATGAGGAAATTGATTTCTAAGAAACGTAGAATCTATTAAGAAAAGAAAAAAATTCTGGATGGCCTTGTGCCATCCAGTTTTTATTCTTGTCCAATTCTTTTGTATAGGAAAAATGGGGAACTGTGATATAATAGAGCTATCTTCCTTAGTAGGTTCTCATCCTTACATCAATAGCCTAAAGGGGTGGCTGTCTTTTTTGGATTGGACAGAGAGGAAGGTAAAACAGAAAAGAAAAAGTAAAAGAGAAAAACGAAACAGAAACAAACAGAAAAAACGGGAAATCTGTGAAATTGGTTAAAGCAGTGGAAAGAAAGGTAAGGAGGAAGGAATATGGGTTTATTTTCTTTATTTGGTGGCGGATTGAAATTTCAAGAGGCCTTATCCCAAGCTAAAGTTACCCCTGGATCGGTGATTGTGGATGTACGAACACCACAGGAGTTTACCGCGGGGCATATACCGGACAGTATCAATATCCCCCTAGATACCTTGGATAAGGCAGTGGGAGAAGGGCGACTGGATAAGGCAGCACCGCTATTTGTTTACTGTCTAAGTGGTGCGAGGAGCGCTCAGGCAGTGAAATACCTTTCCAATCAAGGGTATACGGCGACCAACCTAGGCGGGATATCCGGATATAAAGGGGAATTGATATAAATGTTAGGTTATGTAACCTGTGAAAAACCGGAATTAAAGATGCGTGAATTTGAGCTGTACAGTGGGTATTATTGCGGAGTTTGCAAATCCATTGGACGCAGATATGGACAGCTTCCAAGGATGGTGCTAAGCTATGATGCCGCTTTTTTGGCATTGGTTTTGGCCGGCGTACAAAAAGGCAGTGAACAGATTTCCTTGGAGCATTGCATGATTCATCCCATCAAAAAGAAGACCATTGTGAGAAATGAAGCCATTGACTATGCGGCGGATGTGATGCTGTTGCTGGCGTGGTTTAAGCTGATGGATGATGCCCAAGATGAGGGCAAGGTCTATGCCAAGGCAGGAGTCAAATTGGTGCAACGAACCTACAAAAAAATCATCCGAAAGCATCCTAAGTTAGCGGAAAAAATCAAAGAAAACTTAGCGGAGCTTAACGGGCTGGAGAAGGAAAACTGTAGCAGTATTGATCGGGTTGCAGAGCCATTTGCAAGGGTTATGGCGGATATTTTTGTTATGGATACCCATCACTCTCCTGAGGAGGAGCGGCTTTTGGCCGCCTTGGGCTACCATCTTGGCAAGTGGATTTACCTGATGGATGCGTGGGAAGACATTGAAGACAACATCAAAACCGGGGCATATAATCCCTTAATTTATCGATATCAATACAATAAAACCACAGAAACACAGGAAAATTTCAGAAAAAGAATATATAATGATTGCCAACGAAATTTGCTGATTTATCTTAGTGAGTTATCAAAAATAGTAGATTTACTTGAGTTCAATCAAAATAAAGATATAATAGAGAATATAGTTTGTATGGGCCTTTTGCGGAGAACCGAGAAGGCTTTGGAGGAGAAAGAGGAGAAGAAACACGATGGGAAATCCCTATGAGATTTTGGGCATTAAGGAAGGTGCCTCACAAGAAGAGATAAAAAGCGCATATAAGACGATGGTAAAGAAATATCATCCGGATAAATATCAAAACAATCCGCTATCGGATTTGGCAGAAGAAAAGCTGAGAGAAGTTAATGAAGCTTATGACTTTTTGACCAAAAATGGTGGTGGAAACAGTGGCTACGGCGGTGGCTATAGCGGAAACAGCTATGGCGGAGGAAGTGCTGAGTTTCAGCAGGTTCGTCGTGACCTGGATTCAGGAAGATTAAGAGAAGCGGAGGCGACCTTAAATCGCGTGCAGGTGAGAAATGCGGAGTGGATCTTCTTAAACGGAATGCTTTCCTACAAAAAAGGTTGGTATGATGATGCGGTTTCAAACATTCAGCAGGCGGTAAATATGGATCCGAGCAATGTGGAATATAAGCGGGCATTAAACAGCCTAATGAATGCAGGCGGAGGTTACCGTAATGCAGCAGCAGGCAGAGGCTATCGATCCAACGATGATTTGCTTTGTCAGGCGTGTCAGTGCTATATTTGTGCAGACTGCTGTTGCGATTGCATCTAAATACAAAAATTTTTCTAAAGAATAGCAAGAACAGAAGGTGAAAAATTGAGGAACAAAAAAACATTTACATTGGCCTTAGGGGGGATATCCTTAGCCCTATCGGTGATTGCCCTATATGCCGCATCCTTTGTTCCCGGTGTGGAGCTTACCCTCTACTTAATCAGTTCAATCTTTGTGGGGGTAATGGTTGTGGAAGCAGGGCCAAAAGGCGGATTTTTACTTTATGTAGCCGCTTCCTTGCTGGGCTTTGTTTTGTTGCCAAACAAACTGGCAATTCTACCCTATGTGCTATTCTTTGGACTTTATGGTCTAGTTAAATATTACAGTGAACGAATTAAAAAAAGGCCGTTGCAGTACATGGTCAAGGGGGCAATGTTTTTGGTTGTCTTTGTTGTTTTGTACTTTTTTACCAAGGGTCTATTTTTCCAAGGGGCGGACTTTGGACCGGTTACCCCTTATCTTTTGGGGATAGGCGGCTTGCTAGGCTTCTTCCTTTATGATTATATTTATACCTTGTTGATTGGGTTTTATTTGCGAAAGATAAAACGGCAAAAAACAGACTTTAAATTGGACTGGCAGGTTTCCCAAAGGCAAGGGGAGGAAGCACCACAGAAGGAAGACACCCGGGCAGAAAAATCTAGCGAAGATGGGAAAAAAGGATGACATGGATTTGTAAACGTGTTAATATAAAAAATACAGCCGATATCCGTGGCGAATTGGACTGTCAGAACAGAAGCGATTAGAGATAAACTGCACCAGCAGTTCAATTTTATTTGTTCATTTAAGCGGCGGAGTAAGGTCCACCGTTTTTTTATTTTATAGAAATATCGCGAAAAGGAGAAACATTGGAAACAGCAGCAACGATTGAAGAGACAAGAGCAATCATAAAGGCTTGGAAAGCCCAAGGGGAGACCGTAGGATTTGTACCAACCATGGGGTATTTACACCGTGGACATTTAAGCTTGATGGAGAAGGCAAAGAAGGAAAACACCAAGACTGTGGTGAGTATTTTTGTCAATCCCATGCAATTTGGGCCAAAGGAAGACTTGGCAACTTATCCCAGAGATCTTCAGGCCGATTGTCTGAAGTGCCAAACCGCAGGGGTGGATTTGGTTTTTTGTCCTAGTGTGGAAGAAATGTATGGAACGTCATTTTTTTCCTATATTGATATGACCGGCCCTTCTCAGGGGCTTTGCGGAAAAAAGAGAGAGACTTTTTTTAAGGGCGTCTGTACTGTGGTAGGGAAGCTATTTAACATTGTTGCCCCAGATAGGGCCTACTTTGGAGAGAAGGATGCGCAGCAGCTGATGGTCGTTCGGCGTATGGTGAAGGATTTGAATTTTGATATTGAAATCATTGGCGGCGAAACGGTGAGAGAGGCCGACGGTCTAGCCATGAGCTCCAGAAATTCTTATCTAGATGAAACCCAAAGACAGGCGGCGACGGTGATTAATCGGGCCTTATGCAGGGGCAAGGCCTTGGTGGCACAAGGAGAAACCAGTGCCGCAAGGGTAAAGGAAGAAATTCGTCAAACGATTGAGCAGGAACCACTGGCAACGGTTGAATATGTGGACATTGTCCGCTGTAGCGACACCGAGCCTATAGAAACCCTGTCCGGAGAATTTATTGCAGCTGTTGCGGTGAATATCGGCAAGGTAAGACTCATTGATAACTTTATCTACAAGTAGACACAATAAAAGGGGAGGTAGCTTATGCGACCTCCCCTTTGCTAATTCAAAATATTGTTTTGGTTTCTATAAGTTTGGTGTCTTGTGTTTAAGTGGCTTGCACTTAATTAGCTGTCCATAGCCTCGCTGGCCGACAAATTCGTCATCCTTGAATACCAGCTTGCCACGGCTGTAGGTTGCTACCGGATAGCCTTTCAGCTTTGCCCCTTCCCAAATGGTGTGGTCTGTATCTCCATGCATCTTTTCATTGGTGATGGTGAAGGTCTTCTTTGGGTCGTAGAGGACGATGTCTGCATCTAGGCCAACATCCAAAGCGCCCTTTAGGTGATCTAGACCAAATAGCTTTGCTGGGTTGGTTGCGCAAAGTTCAACGGCCTTGTTGAAGGTGATTCTACCCTTGTTTGCCTCGGAAAGGACGTAAGGATACATGTTTTCAACGCCGGCACAGCCGTTAGGAATTGTGGTAAAGTCTCCTGGCGTTCCATCTTTTTTGGTGATTCCCCAATCCTTTTCTGCCTGAGTAAATGGGCAGTGGTCTGTTGCAATGGTTGAAATGTTTCCGTTGATGATTCCATTCCAAATGGCATCCTGAGATTCCTTACCCTTCATTGGAGGGGAGCAAACGAAGTCTCTGCCACGTTCACGCTTATAGACTTCCTTGGTGAAGTGTAGGTATTGTGGGCAGGTTTCCGCAAAGATTGGATAACCCTCGCTTCGTGCCTTTGTTACTGCCTCCATGCCTTGCTTATCGGCTAGGTGAACAATATAGAGGGCGGTTCCGGCCATTTTGGCAAGATTGATGGCGCGTACATCTGCTTCGCCTTCTACCTCTTCGTTCTTGGACATATAGTGCCACCAAGCATCGGTTTTGCCCTGTTCAAGGTATTCTTTAATTAAAACTTTGTTTACATCGTTGTTTTCTGCATGTACCCCAACCAGTGCACCAATAGTACCGGCTTTTTTTAGTACCTTGTAGAAGGAGCCGTCATCTACCCCAAAGTCATAGACCATGAACACCTTGAAGGATGGGATTCCGAATTTTACCGCATCTTCCATGGAGTCCAAAAGTACATCGGTGCTAACATCGGTAACGCCGATATGGAAGGAGTAGTCTACTGCGGCATCGGGAGCGGCGATGCTGTTTCTTCTGGTAATGGCATCCGGCATCAGCTCTCCTTGATTTTGCAGAATGAAGTCAAAAACCGTTGTGGTTCCGCCGCAAGCTGCTGATCTTGTTCCTGCATAGTAATCATCTGTTGAGATGGTTCCGCCAAAAGGCATAGCCAAATGGGTGTGTCCGTCAATGGCGCCGGGAAGAACCAACTTTCCTTTTGCATCAACGACCTCTGTGCCGGCTTCCGGTTTTAAATTGGTGCCAATGGCACTGATTTTTCCGTTCTTTACCGCAATATCTGCCACAAAAGTTGTCTTAGCAGTAACGAGTTTTCCACCTTTAATTAATAGATCCATGTTTTACCTCCTTTTGACCGGCAAGTGAAGCAAATCACCCGGGGTCAAGACAAATTCATCAATATCTTGATAAAGCAAGAGCCTTTGGGTCACAAAGGCTCAGTACTTGGTTTATTGTTTTATGAAATTAGAGTCTTTGTGTGAATGTTTCGTGGTCTTCTTCTGAAACTAAGGAATTCTTTGCAAATCCAACCTTCATGAGGATAACATATAGAATGAATCCTACGATAAAGGAGAAGAAGTATCCGTTGGCAGCGATCCAAGTTCCAAAGCTTCCTAGGATGCCTGCAAAGTTCTTTGCGCCTTCAAATCCAAAGCTTCCGGCATTTGCCCAAAGTGGAAGGATGAAGGATGCGATCCAAGCAATGATTGCTGCGCCGTTCCAACCACCGGAGTACCAGTATCTGCCTTCAGGTCCCTGATATAGGGCAGCAACGTCCACTCTCTTCTTCTTACATACATAGTAGTCAGCGATAAAGATAGCTGCTACAGGAGCAAGAACGATACCGTAGTTGTTGAGCCATCCGAAGATATAAGCGGCACCTGAGCCGTATACCCACCAAGGCTGAATGATACAGGTAGAAATGATACAAGTGATAACAACGCCCATCTTGTAAGAAATTCTGTTTGGTGAAATGTTGGAAATTCCGTTTGCAGGAGCAACTACGTTTGCGGCTACGCAGGTTGTAATTGTTGCTGCGATTACACCGATAGCTGCGATAGATACCAAGAACTTATTGTCTAGGGAATAGAATACCGCAGTCGGGTCGAATAATGCTGTTCCTGTTGCAAGCTTTGTTGCCTGTGCGAAGAAGGCACCAACGAATGCACAGAAGAACATTGGAATCGGCATACCCAGTAACTGGCCCCAGAACTGATCCTTTTGGCTTCTTGCATATCTGGAGAAGTCAGGAATGTTCAGCGCCATGGTTGCCCAAAAGGCAATGTTGCCGGTGAGGCCTCCAAGGAATACCAAGACAATACCTCCACTGGACTCAATTAAGGCCGTGTCGTTACCCTGATTCATTACGTCAGCGAAGCTGTAACCGCTGGCATTTGCCTGGCCTACAGACCAGAACAGCAAAGCGATCATTACGACAATTAGTAGTGGTCCGCCGATGTTTTGTACCCATTTGATGTTTTCCATACCGTTGTATGCAACCCATAAGATGAATGCCATAAAAATGAAAAATCCGATAGCCTGTCCTACGTTAGCCGGATGCATGCCTGCCCATGAAGGAAGGTTGGTCATCCAGTCTGCACGACCGAATTTAGGAATGAATACGCTGAGCAAGGCTGCTACAGCACCACCGCCTACCCAAGCTTGAACGGAAACCCAACCACAGGCGACAATGGCTCTGAGGAGTGCGGGAACCTGTGCTCCGATTGCACCAAAGGTCAATCTGGAAAACGCAGGAAACGGAATTCCGTATTTTGTTCCGGCATGGGAGTTCATTTGGATTGGGATAAGGATAATGATATTACCCAAGGCTACGTTGATAACCGATAACCATGGAGAAACTCCAAGGCCGATTAAAGCGGATGCTAGAGAAAGTGCAGGAACACAAATTGACATTCCTACCCATAACATTGTAATGTTATACGTTGTCCACGTTCTCTGAGATACAGATGTTGGAGCTAAGTCTTCGTTGTAGTACTTTGAAGAGGTAAGCTCGGCTCTGGCCGCGTCTGTTAGTTCGAACAGGCCACGACTCTCTACTTGCGTGTAGTTTGACATTTAAACACCTCCATATAAAAAATAATTCATGAAATATTACACCCATAGTATACTACAGAACAGGAACAAAGTAACTACTTTTTTGCTACTCTTTTACAAGTTTTATAGAAATCGTTGAAAATGTAACTGATTACAAATGTTGAAAAATACAAATTTTTATTTTTGGCCTTACAATTTTGCTGAATATTCTGCCTAAATTCGGTACGATCTTGCGGAACTAAAAGGAAAAAGTTTATGCAGAAAAAAGTACTTTGTGTTAAAGTAAAAGGGGAAGAGAAAAAAGGACAGCATTTGTCCGAGAGGAAGGAAATATGAAATTAAAAAAAGCAGAAATTATTGAGATTTTAGATAGGCTTAGGGCGGAGTACCCTCAGGCGGAGTGTGCCCTAAACCATGGAAATGTTTATGAGCTTTTGGTTGCCGTAACCCTTTCCGCACAGACTACAGATGTAAGTGTGAACAAGATTACCGGAGCCCTATTTGCCGCCTATCCGGATCCCCTTGCCCTAAGCAAGGCAAGGCCGGAGGATGTGGAAGAGTTAATCCGAAAAATCGGCATGTACAAGACCAAGGCAAGGCGCATTATTGATCAGGCAAAGATGCTGTGTGAAGACTATGGTGGCATTGTTCCGGAGGATGATCAGGAGCTTCAAAAATTGCCGGGAGTGGGCAGAAAAACTGCCAACGTGGTGATGGCTGTGGGCTTTGGTCATCAACGAATTGCAGTGGATACCCATGTTTTTCGTGTAAGCAACCGTATTGGCTTGGTGAAGGAAAAGGATGTTTTGCATACAGAGCTTTCTCTAATGAAGGTGCTCCCGGAGGAACGCTGGTCAGAGGCACACCACAGCCTGATTTTTCATGGGAGAAATTGCTGTGCCGCAAGAAAGGCAAATTGTGCCCAGTGTCCTATTGAAGAATTGTGCAAGAAGGTAAATGTATAGAACGGGGGAAAAGGCTTGTATCCCCTATATTCATCAGATAAAATAAATAGAAGGAACTTGCTATAGAGGAGGTAAGACAAAAAATGACGGAAATAACGGAAATGACAGAAGAAAAACGACGAGAAGAAGCGGTGTATGCCTGTTTGGATTCCCTGGGAATTTCTTATGAAACCCACCATCACAGTGCTATTTTTACCACAGCGGATGCAGAGGAGCATGGCTATTCCTATCCGGGATTTAATGTAAAAAACTTGGTAATCAAGGATCGCAAGACGGAGAAATATTATATGGTCATCCTAGAGGATCACGACAGGATGGACTTTAAGGCATATAAGGCAATAACAGGCTGGAGCAAGCGGGCATCCTTTGCAGACAATGAGGACTTGATGGAGCATTTGGGCGTAAGTGCCGGATCCTGCTCTGTTTTTGGCTTGATCAACGACAAACAAAAGGCCATTACGGTTGTACTTAGCCCTGCCATTGCAGCGGCGGGAGAAGGGGAGCAAATTAACTTTCATCCCAACGTCAATACGGCAACGGTAAGCTTTACCATTGGAGCAATGAATCAATTTTTGGACTGGGCAGGAAACCCGGTGATTCGGCCGGCGGAGCTAGAGCTACAGAGCGAGGCAAAGGGTGAGTAAGGACAGAAGCAAGGCTTTAGGCAGACCTAGGCGGATCCTCTTGTGGGTTTTGGTTCTAGCCATGGCGGGGATTATTTTTGGATTTTCTTGTCAGGAAGCGCCCCAGTCGGGGGAGCTGAGCACGGAGCTTGCAGAAAGTATTTTGGAAAAAATACCGGTGTTTGCTAAGCAACCGGTAGAGGTAAAGGAAAAAATTACCTTTGTTGCCCAGGAGGTATTAAGGAGTCTGGCCCATTTTGGCTTATTCTTCCTTTTGGGCTTGCTGCTATTTTTACTGATTTGCAGTTACCGGGTTACCCATCCTATGCTGCTGGCTATAGGGATTTGCCTTCTCTATGCCCTTAGCGATGAGCTGCACCAAGGACTATTTACCGCAGGAAGAGCCTTTCAATGGATCGACCTAGGGAAGGATGGACTAGGAAGTCTTGCCGGAATAGGGCTTGCTTGGGGGATGACCGGGCCAAAGGCGAGAAAAAAACGGGAAACAGAAAACAGGATGATTTAACTGAGATCAGCAAGAATTCTCCATCCTCTAAGCTACCTTGCTCACATAAGTGAGTGCGAAGGGTGGAGATGAATTGCAAAAGCTTTTCTGGTAATTACTAGAAATATATAATATAATCAGTAGTAACAGAAAAGAAAGGTTGATAAATCAATGGAATTAGATACTAATAATCATTCAGTATTTTTGATGTATTATCATTTGGTTTTGGTAGTAAAGTATCGCAGAAAAGTGATAGACGAGGCTGTTTCTGAAAGGCTGCGTGAAATTTTTGAATATATAGCACCAAAGTATAATATCACTATTGTAGAATGGAATGATGATAAAGACCATCTACATATACTTTTCAAAGGACATCCAAATACTGAAATTAGTAAATTTATCAATGCTTATAAAAGTGCAAGTAGTAGGCTGATAAAAAAGGAGTTTTCACAAATTCGCACAAAACTATGGAAAGAATATTTTTGGAGTAGGTCATTTTGCTTACTGACTACTGGCGGTGTAACCATTGATGTGGTTGAAAAATATATTGAAAATCAAGGTGAAAAGCTATGATTAAATGCCATAAAGCCTATAAATTCAGAATATATCCAAATGAGAAACAACAAATAATGTTTGCCAAAACTTTTGGCTGTGTTCGATTTGTCTATAATCGTATGCTTGAAGAAAAGATAAATCATTACAACAATACAAAAGAAAAGCTAAATGTGACACCGGCTAAGTATAAAAAGGAATATGAATGGTTAAAAGAAGTGGACAGTTTAGCTCTTGCAAATGCTCAGCTTAATCTTCAAACTGCCTACAACAACTTCTTTCGAGATAAAAAAATAGGATTCCCAAAATTCAAATCAAAACATAAGAATAAACAATCTTACACAACGAATTGTGTTAACGGAAATATTAAATTGGAAAATGGATATATCAAACTTCCTAAATTAGGGTTAGTTAGATTAAAACAGCATAGACAAATTCCTGAAAATTACAAATTAAAATCAGCAACAATAAGTCAATCTCCAAGTAAAAAGTATTATGTGAGTATACTTTTTGAGTACGAAAACCAAGTACAAGAAATTATACCGAAAACTTTTCTAGGGCTAGACTTTTCAATGCATGATTTATTTGTAACATCAGATGGAGAAATTTGTAATTATCCAAGATATTATCGGCAATCCGAAAAGAAGTTGGCAAAAGAACAACGCAAGTTATCCCTAATGGTGAAAGGTAGTAAAAACCGAAATAAGCAAAGAATTAAGGTTGCTAAACTTCATGAGCATATTTCAAATCAAAGAAAAGATTATCTCCATAAAAAATCAAGGGAGCTGACCAACAAGCATGATTGTGTTTGTATTGAAGATTTGAATATGCAAGGGATATCACAATGTCTGAATTTTGGCAAATCGGTTTCGGATAATGGATGGGGAATATTCACTATATTTTTAGCTTACAAATTAGCTGAACGAGGAAAGAAATTAATCAAGGTAGACAAGTTTTTTCCAAGTTCACAAACTTGTAATGTATGTGGAAGCAAAAACCCTATAACAAAGGATTTGTCGGTAAGAGAATGGACTTGTCGAGATTGTAACACCCATCATGACAGAGATATAAATGCCGCAATAAATATAAGAAATAAAGGTATGCAATTAGCCTAAAATAATTGTGAACCATAGGGCATATGGGGATAGCTCGTTGATACTTGTAACATTGGTTGCATTGAGCGAGAAGCTCCCACCTCTTAGGTGGTGAGAGTATGTCAC
>JAVWKI010000042.1:0-9519 GCA_036638575.1 Anaerovoracaceae bacterium
AATACACCAAGAAATACCAAAGCAGCAAAAATACCTGTTTCACATAGTTGTTTAACTTTATTGTTTCTCATGATTAAAACCTCCAAAGCTAGGGTAACAGAAAAGTGTATTTAATAAAATATACAAAAAATATAATTTTGAAATATACAAAAAAGAAAAAGAGCCGAATTTTTAAGGAGAAATCATAATAGTAATGGCAAAAAACTTATACTAAATCAGTACAGATAGTACGAAACATTCGCTGTTGAGACCGGATAATCGGGTGGAATTTCAAGAGAAACGGAATCCGCAACGACCTTTCTCCTAGGGATAAAACCAAAGGAAAGGCGAGGCAAAGAAAATTTAGTAAAGGGGCTGAACAATTCTGGGACCAATCTTAGGCTTTTTTACAAAATGAAGGGCAAACTTCTGAATTCAATTTGACGGAGAAAGCCAGAATATAGTATAATATCATATTAAGATTGAATATTGTTAAGGAGATAAAAGATGATACATTACCAAAGTACAAGAGGAAGTAAATCTATCAAAACATCAGCGCAGGCAATTATCCAAGGAATTGCGGAAGACAAGGGGCTTTATGTACCCAGCGAAATCCCAAAACTTCCATTTGCGATAGACGATATGGTAGGGAAGACTTATCAAGAAGTTGCCTTTAACGTAATTAAATCTTTTTTTGAAGATTACACCGATGAGGAGTTAGAACACTGCATCTATGGTGCCTATGATTCAAAGTTTGAAGAAAAGGACATTGTGCCTATTAAAAAAGGTGGAGAGGCTTACTTTTTAGAACTTTATCATGGCAAAACAGCGGCGTTTAAAGATATGGCATTATCGATATTGCCTTACTTACTGACCACTGCAATGAAGAAAGAAAAAGAAGAACGGAAGATTTGTATCCTTACGGCTACCTCCGGAGATACCGGGAAGGCTGCCCTTGAGGGTTTTGCGGACGTAGCGGGAACAGAGATTGTTGTATTCTATCCAAGCCAAGGGGTGAGTCAGGTACAAGAACGACAGATGGTTACACAAGAGGGCGAAAATACCCATGTTTTTGCCATTGAAGGAAACTTTGATGATGCACAGACAGGAGTAAAGAAGATTTTTGGTGACGATGCTTTTGCAAAGGAGCTGGCAAAGATTAATTGCAAATTATCTTCAGCCAATTCAATTAATATCGGAAGACTTGTTCCTCAGGTGGCTTACTATGTTTATGGCTACGCCAAGCTTGTTGAGCAAGGGGTGATTAAGAGCGGAGAGCCAGTGAACATCGTTGTTCCAACTGGAAACTTTGGTAATATTCTTGCTGCTTATTATGCGGGAGAAATGGGCATCCCAGTTAAAAAATACATTTGTGCCAGCAATGAAAATAAGGTTTTAACCGACTTTATCAATACAGGTACTTACGATTTGAACAGAGAGTTCTTTTTAACCAACTCTCCGTCTATGGACATATTGATTTCTAGCAACCTAGAGCGATTGCTCTATCATTTAAGCGGTCAAAATGGGGATGAGATCAAGGGCTTCATGGATAGTCTTGAGCAAAACAAAGAATATACCGTTAGCGCAAAAATCAAAGAAGGGTTGGAACGATTCTACGGCGGATTTGCAGATATGAAGCGAACCAATGAAACCATCGATGAACTATACAACCAAAAAGGATATCTTGTAGATACCCATACGGCGGTAGCTTACCGAGTTTACGCAGACTATGTTGCCCAAACAGGAGACAAAACACCAAGCTTGATTGCCAGCACAGCCAGTGCGTATAAATTTGCAGACAGTGTTGCAGACTCCATTGGAATTGGCAAAGGAACAGATGGCTTTGATTCCATCCGAAAAATTCACGAAAAAACAGGAGTAAGAATTCCTGCCGGCCTCAAGGGTCTTGAAGAAAAAGAAATTCGACATCAAGGAGTCCTGAAGGTAGATGAGCTTGCCGCTGCGGTGAAAAAAAGTCTATAACCTATACCGGATCACGCCTTCTGTTAAGAATGTTAAATAGAAGTAAATCCTAAGTAAAAAGCACTTAACAAAGCCCTTTTATAAGGGCTTTTGTTGTATGATGAAGTTGCTTGATAGAAAGTAAGAGAAAAAGTTAGAGAAATTGAATTGAATTCAATAAGGAAAGGAGAGATGTAGATGACAGTAGAACAAATTACAATGGGGGCACAAAAAAGGATTGCGTTAATCGCCCATGACAATCTAAAAGAAGATTTAGTAAAGTGGTGCAGAGCCAATGAGGCGGTATTAAAGCGACATTTTCTTTGCGGAACGGGGACAACCTCAGCACTGATTTCAGCGGCGACAGGATTACCGGTGAAGGCATTGAAAAGCGGACCCCTTGGTGGAGACCAGCAGGTAGGTGCGAGAATTGCAGAAGGGGAAATTGATATGATGATATTTTTCAGTGACCCACTAGAAGCGCAGCCTCACGACCCAGATATTAAAGCCCTGTTACGAATTGCTTGCGTATATGACATTCCGGTAGCAAACAACCGTGCAACAGCAGACTTTATTATGAAATCCGAACTGATGAATAAGGAATATACCCATACCATCATGGATTACAAAAAGATTATTGAAAAGCGGTCGGTGGCAATGTACCAAGAGCTAAGCGGAAAATAATTGGAAAAATGAATAATTTATTATTGAAAAAAGGCTAAAGCTGTGATAAACTGGAACACAGTCGTTAAGCATTATTTTTTTATGCTTGATTTATACGGAGGATTGACCGAGTGGCTAAGGAGCTCGCCTGGAAAGCGAGTAAGGTGTAACAGCCCCGCGGGTTCGAGTCCCGTGTCCTCCGCCAAATAAGCAAAAACCGTTGAAATTCAACGGTTTTTTTGTTTATTAGTCACGAAAAAACATCCGGCCCACCAAAGAGAAGCCGGATGTTTTTGTTTGCCTATTATTTACTGTCCTTGAGACGGATCAATAACTCCAAAATTTTGAAGTATAGCCAAATAACCGAGAAGGTCAGGGTGAAGGCACCCATCCATTCGTATTTTTTTGGCAGGCCCCGCGATATAGATTCCTGGATGGTGTTAAAGTCAACAAGAAGGAATAAAGAAGCGATGATGATGCCGATGATGGAAAAAACAATGCCCAAAATCTGATTGTTGGCAATCATCATTGCAGCGCCGCTTAGTCCGGGAATAAACATACAAACGAAGAGCAGAAGACTACCCAAAATGCTAGCGAGGAATAATGTGATTACGATTGTACGAAATTTCTGTGTTACTTTAATTTTCCCGCTGGAGTAAAGAATTTGCATTGCTACAACAACGGCAATGGTCAATACTAGTGCAAGAAAAATCAGCTCACGATACTCAGGGACTAGATTTCCTAAGAGGGTTAGTACAACGCCTGTACTGATGCAATATAGCGCCCCGGCAACAGGAATTGCAGGACGAATAAGAAACGCGATAATCGGGGTAAGAATAAACAGTACGAGAGAAATTCCTCCGGCGATGACTTCTGATAGGGTCATGCTCATGCCATCTGTTGCCTCAGTGAGAACAAAAGGGGGAAGATTATGCAGTAGCAGTGCAAGTGCGATACCGCATAAAATCATGGCCATAAAAAAGAAGCATTTGTGTGCTATCCCCGCATAGCTTGCCTTCTCAGTACTGGTCTCTTGAATCTTACTGAGCTTTCTTACCAAGGGGTTAGCGAAAAGCTGTGCCCCCCTATTGGTGTTTTTTGGTTGTGTTGATAATTGTTCCATTAACTTATCCTTTCTTTTTATTGAATAACGCAATATAACTTTTTTTGTCCACTGGTTTTGAAAAATAATATCCCTGGATTGTATCACAACCGATGCTGCGAAGAAATTCCAATTGTTCCTTTGTTTCCACGCCCTCTGCAACGGTTTTCAGTGAAAGGGTTTTTGCTAGGGAAATAACGCTTTTGATGATTTCTTTGGCCCTTTGCTGTTCTTGATCCTCCTGGATGTTTTGAATAACGAAGAATCCTCTATCTAGCTTGATTACATCCAAAGGGAGACTTTTCAAGGTGTTTAATGAGGAGTATCCGCTGCCAAAGTCATCCATGGAGAGGATAAAGCCTTCCTTGCGCAGTCGCTGGAATATTTGGCAAACAAAAGAGAGATCTTCGGTGATGGAGGTCTCCGTACACTCAATTTCAATCAAGCTATGGGGAATTTCGCACTGATCGACAATTTGGATAATGGTCGGTACGAAAGAATTATCGTAAAAATGTATTCTAGAAAAGTTTACAGAAATTGGCACAGGATGAATTCCGCTGTCCAGTAGCTGTTTTTGCAGCTGGCAAGCTTGCCGGAGCATATAAAAATCCAAAGCGATAATCTGGCCATTCCGCTCAAACAATTGAATGAATTTACCGGGAAGAAGGATGGCACCATCAGGTCTAAACCAACGAACAAGGGCCTCTGCCCCTACGCATTGCTGGCTGATACAGTCATATTTAGGTTGATAGTAAGCATGAAATTCTTCGTTCTTTAGGGCTGATTCAAAGCAAGCAAGAAATTCTGTATTTGCAAGATTCTTTTTGTAGATATGGTCATCATAAACGGCAATGTAGTTTTGGGTATTGCCTTTTATCGTGCGTTTTGCTGAAGCGGCAAATCCAATCATGCGATCAATAGGCAGATTCCGTTCAACCACTTCATATACGCCATAGCTTAGGGTAATGGATTGAGAAACATGCTCCTTAGAAATCTTAGATATTTGGGCAATTCGTTTGATTTGTTCGGTCAAGGTCCTGCCTAGAAGAACCATGGCAAAATGATCCGAATAGGTTCTGCAGATATATTCTCCGGGGTATAGGTTATCCTTTGCCACCAAAACAAGATCCTTGAGCAGCAGATCTCCCTTTTCCCTACCATTAAGTTGGTTATATCCCTCAAAATTAGAAATATCAAAATCGACGATATATGCAGGAGTTTGGCTGCTTTGTAATAAATTGCTCACCTGATCATCAAATCCGTTTTGCGTCAATGCTCCGGTGAGTTTGTCATAGCTGAATCGCTGTTCTCTTTTTCTAGAACCGTTTAGTCGGAAAAAGGAGAAGGAGAGCAAGGCCAAGAGCAAGGCGATAACGCAAAAGGAAACCCTGTATTTGTACAAAATATCAAAGAAGGTGTACTGGTAAGGGTTAGCAATAGTAAAGTCCATCAATATGGAGGAATATTCTTCCTCACTTATGGCAGAAAGTCCTTTGTTGATAACAGAAATTGTCTTATCTTCATTTGGGGAAAGCCCCATAATGCAGCCATCTAGGGGTAGGGTGTAAGCATTGATCGCAGAGAGGGAAGTATATTTTGGCTTTTGCAGCTCATAGTTTCCCACGTATTTATTGAGAATTGCCATATCCGCCTTTTTTGATTTCACTGCATCCAGGCAAGAAGAACCGGTTGCGTAGGTAAGGAGTTCGGCATCGGGAAACTGACGTTGTGCATAGTCTGTACCTACCTGAAAGCCGCTCATGACAGCGATAGTCAAAGGTTTTTCTTTTTGAGAAAGATTTACCCCATCTTTTCCAATGCAGACAGCAGAAGAATCAAACAATCGCTCCGAAAGAACAACCGTTGGATCAGCTAAAAAATTCTCTGTTATAATGGCCCCAGCAACCAGGTTTGTTTCCTTCGTGGCTAAAAATTGATAGGGTGTATGCGTTTCTGTAGGAATTCGTTGAAATTGAAACTTTAATCCTGTTTTTTTTGAAATTAAGTTGAGGATTTCTATATTGATTCCCTTGCAAGCTTCTTCCGGTTCACAGGTGGAAAGGGGAAAGGCATGGGGAATAATTCCAATTTTAATCGGTGTTTCTTGCGTACTATGAATAAGCGCTTGTTCTTCTGCAGTGAAATTAGGCTTTTCCTCCGCCTGTACGTTAAGTGCAGCAGAAAAACCCATGGACAAAAACACTAGGACAAAAAGCCCTAGAAGGAAGATTCTTTTGGTTTTGGATAATCCTTTATGATAAAAAGCCATAATCTGCTCCCTAATATTAAAATCAAGTTAAATTACACGAAATCATTAGTGTAATTATACAAGAAAAAGGCCGAAAATACAATTTTTACGAAAGGGTTTTTGTTCATTCAACCCCCAGGGGCTATGCAAGCTGTTTTAGCTTGCATATTCCTTGGGTCATGGTACCCATAGGGCAGTAAACGCACCAAGAGCGAGGCTTGAAGAGGATCATGGTGATCAGGCCCAGTAGGGTTGAGGTTAGCATTAGGCTATAAAAGCCGAAAGAAAATTGTGCTACCCATGGGGCAATTAGGGTTCCGTGATAAGCCCAGTGCCAAGGAAGCTTGATGGTCCAGAGTAGTTTTACTGCCTGGCCTAGGTCTGTTACGTTGGCAAAGACCAAATAGGTGTTCCAAAGCATGAGGAAAAACATGGTGAAAAAGAAGATGAGAAAGCCATAGCGGAACCAGCTGGTCTTTAGGAATTTTGGAATATCTTTTTTTCTGGAAAGGCCTAGTCGACCACCGATTAGTTGAAAAAGTTGCCCGCGGCCGCAATATTTTCCACAGTAAGCTTTGTTTCCGCCAGCGATGGAAATCACCAGAGGAATGAAAAAGCAGAGTAATCCAAGCCAAGCGAATAAAATATTCACAAAGCCCAAAATTAAATAGATTGTTGAGACAATCCATAAATAATCATACCATTTTTTCTTCATCCTACTGCCTCCTCTAGCGTAATCACTGATGCGGGACATTCTTTTTTACATTTTCCGCAGCCTACACAGGTGTCCCTGTTAATTTGTGCGTGGCTACCACCGATAATATGAATGGATGCCTTTGGACAGACCTTGAGACAACTGCCGCAGGCAACACAATATTTTTGTTCAATAATTGCTTTTTGTTTTCGCATATTTACCTCCTGTTTGCTGAAGGAATCATAGCATAGGGCGTAAAGAAGAAACTGTGACCAGGTCACAGAGAAAGAAAATACTTTACAAGGGGATGGTGTTTGTGATACACTAGCGGAGTATTTGAGCGAAATCAAGAAGATTTTTAATTTGTAAAACTACAAACTCAAAGAAATGACAGTAGATGAGAAAAGAACAATAGACCGAGAAACAACGAAATAAATAAATAGAGTAAACCTTGTATCACGAAGATATGAACCGCAAAGAATGCAGAACATGTTTTGGTGATTTTTTTATGTTTAGGTGAAAAAGAGAATGATGACAAAAAAGCAAAAGACAATGTATATCCTCAAAAAAGTAGGCCAGCTTGTACTGGTTCTGCTGCTGCTTTCGATGATCGTGTTTACCATTGCACGGCTTTCCCCGGGAGATCCTTTGCGGGCGTATTATGGCGATGGAGTGGAGCGAATGAGCACGGAACAAAAAGAAGCGGCCAAAGAACGTTTGGGGCTGGACGAACCGATTCCGGTGCAATATGTAAAGTGGATGAAGTCTGCAGCCCATGGAGATTTTGGGATTTCTTATAAATACAAGCAACCGGTAAGTGAAGTAATTGGAGAGGTTTGGTTCAATACCTTGCTCTTAGGTGGATCAGCCTTTGTGCTTACCTTTGCCTTTGCACTGGAAATCGGAAAGTTTTGTGCCATGAGAGAGGGCAGTAAATTGGATCGCCTGATCTGTAAGGTGGGCGTGGTCAGCAACAGTATCCCTTCTTTTTTTATGGCGCTGATATTGGTGCTTCTGTTTGCTGTGAATTTGAGGATTTTTCCTGTCAGCGGAGCTTACGCATTAGGGCAGAGCAGCAATGTTTTCGATCGGCTTTACCACTTAATTTTGCCGGTTACGGTCATGGTGCTACAGCATCTTTGGTATTATGCCTACATGATTCGGAATAAGTTGATTGAAGAAACCAGGAAGGATTATGTGCTGCTTTGTAAGGCCAAGGGGTTGTCGAAAAAACAAATTATGAATAAGCATTGTCTGCGAAATATTTTGCCCTCACTTTTTGTTCTTATGGCAATTTCGGTTCCGCATATTTTAGGCGGGACTTATGTGGTGGAAATGGTGTTTTCTTATCCGGGACTTGGGACGCTCAGCTTTGAAAGTGCCAAGTATCAAGATTACAACATGCTGCTTACCTTGTGCTTACTCACGGGTGCAGTGGTGGTGATCTTTAATCTGGGTGCGCAGATTGTCAATGAGTTTATTGATCCGAGAATGAAATATGAGCGATTGATTTATTCCAGGGAAGAGCAACAAGGATTGGAGCAAGAGATATAGATGATGAGTGAAAAGAAACCAGTGATCGCAATAAGTATTTTGGGGATAATTCTTCTTTGTAGTGTTTTTGCCGGAATTGTTGCGCCTTATGAAATGAACCAAATGAATGTGGAGGTGATGAATCAGCCCCCAAGTCTTCAGCATCTGTTTGGAACAGACTCCTTGGGAAGGGATTTGTTTTCCCTTATTTGGTATGGGGGAAGAGTTTCCCTATATATTGGACTGCTTGCAGGAACCATTTCTACGGTAATTGCTGTAATTTATGGTTGCGCCAGTGGCCTTGGGGGAGAGCGGGTAGATGATTTGATGATGCGTTTTGTGGAATTGCTGCTGAGTATTCCCTCCATATTGATGATCATATTTTTACAAGCAATCTGGGGCGCAGCTAGCCCAACCTCCATTGCGGTGGTTATTGGAATAACCAATTGGATGAATATTTCCAAGATCGTTAGAAGTGAGGTTCGACAAATCGGCAAGAGTGACTATATTCTGGCAGCTAGGGCCATGGGCGGAGGGTTTTTCTATATTTTATGGAAGCACCTACTACCGAATTTTGTTTCTTCCATTATGTTTATGGTGGTGACCAATATTGGTGCGGCCATTGGAACAGAAGCAACCTTAAGCTTTTTGGGCTTGGGGCTACCGTTGACGACGGTTTCTTGGGGGAGCTTGATGTCCATGTCACAAAGTGTCCTTCTATCCAATTGTTGGTGGATTATCCTTTTGCCGGGATTGTTCCTGGTGGGCACCTTAGTTTGTGTAACCGACATTGGTGAATATATAAGAATGAAAAATAACAGAAGGTATAGTAATTTATAGTAATTTAAAACGGAGGAGAACATGAGAAAAAGAATAATTATGCTTGCCCTTGCGGTGGTGATGCTTGCAGGAACGGTATTCATGACCGGTTGTGGAAAGGCAAAGAATGATGGGGACACCTTGGTTTATGGTAGCCAGGACTATTCGTCCATTAACCCGGCGCTGTATGAGCACGGGGAAATTAATGCGTTGATTTTTGCCGGACTTACGGCCCATGACGAAAACAACAAGGTAGTCCCCGGACTAGCGGAATCTTGGGATTTTGATGAGGCAACATTAACTTATCACTTCAAGCTGAAAAAGGATTTGACCTTCCATGATGGAAAGCCGTTGACCTCGGCAGATGTGAAGTTTACTTTGGAGACCATTTTAGATGAAAAAAATCAATCGGAAATCGTATCCAACTACAAGGATATTGAGTCGATTGATTGTCCGGATGAGTCAACCGTACAGATTAAGCTAAAGACGAGAAACATTGCCATGCCGGATTACCTCACC
>JAVWKI010000042.1:9544-11987 GCA_036638575.1 Anaerovoracaceae bacterium
GGAATTTTACCGAAGCATTTGTTAGAAGGAAAAGACCTTGCAACAGATGATTTCAACAAGAATCCGGTAGGTGCAGGCCCATATAAATTGAAGGAATGGGATAAGGGACAAGCCATTACCTTAGAAAAATTTGACGGCTATTATGCAGGTACGCCAAATATTGGAACCGTAATTTTCAAAATTGTACCGGATGATGATGCAAAGGCTTTGCAAATCGAGTCAGGAGACATCGATATGGCACAGGTTACGCCAAAGGCGGCAGAGAAGTTAAAGACAAACAAGGAGTTTACCTTGCATCAGATGAAAACGGCAGATTACCGTGCCATTGCCTATAACTTCAAGAGTCCTTTGTTTAAAGAAAATCCTGAACTGGCAAATATTCTTTCTTATGGAATCGATAGAGAGGCAATTATCCAGAGTGTTCTTTTAGGACAGGGACAGGCGGCCTATTCTCCGTTACAGTTAGCAGAATACAACAATGCAGGAATTGAAACCTTCGCTTATGATGGCGCTAAATGTGAAAGCTTGTTACAGGCAGCTGGCTGGGCAAAAGGTAGTGACGGTTATTATGCCAAAAACGGTCAGCAATTAAAGTTTACCATCAGTGCAATGGAAAACGATCAGGTTCGTGTGGAAATGGCAAAGATTTGTGCAAAAAACCTACAAGATATCGGGGTAAATGCAGATGCACAGGTGAAGGCAGAGCTAGACTGGGAAAACCAGGATGCGTGTATTATTGGCTGGGGAAGTCCTTTTGATCCGGACGATCACACCTACAAGGTATTTACCACAGGTGCAGGAGACAACTACACCGGATACTCAAACCCTGCAATGGACAAGACCTTGACTGCTGCCAGAGAAATAGAAAACAACGACGAAAGAATTAAGCTTTATCAGCAGTTCCAAACACAGATGACGGAGCAAATGCCCTATACCTTTATCGCTTATGTAGATGCAAACTATGCCATCAAAAATAACATTAGCGGAATTACAGAGGACACCGTTTTGGGTCACCATGGGGTAGGTGTATTTTGGAATATTGCAGAATGGAAAATAGAAAAATAAACAAATAAAGAAGCAAAAAGAATCGAGGAAATATGGAAACACTGCTTAGTATAGAAAATTTAAAACTATCCTTTAATACTCCGGAGGGAAAAGTCCCGGCGGTGGACGGTGTTTCCTTGCAAATAAAAAAAGGGGAAACCTTGGCCTTAGTAGGAGAATCCGGTTCAGGAAAGACGGCGCTTTGTCGCACCATTCTCGGCTTGCATAGTGGAAATGCAAATCATGAAGAGGGAAAAATAGTGCTCGGCGATAAAGATTTGCTTTCTTTTTCAGACCAAGAGATGGAGGCGATTAGGGGGAAGGAGGTTTCTATGATCTTTCAAGACCCCATGACGTCTCTCAATCCTACTTTTTCTATTGGCAAGCAAATTATGGAAACCATTTTGCTTCATGAGGAGATCACTCCCTTGGAGGCAAAGGAAAAAACAATAGAATTGCTTGGACTGGTGGGCATTGAACATCCGGAAATTCGATTTTCACAGTTTCCCCATCATTTTTCCGGCGGCATGCGACAAAGAGTCGCCATTGCCATTGCCATCGCCTGTAATCCCAAATTGTTAATTGCCGATGAACCCACAACAGCACTGGATATCAAGATGCAAGGACAAATTATTGCCTTGTTACAAAAAATTAAAGAAGAACGAGGGCTAGGAATTATCTTTGTTACTCATGATTTGAGTTTGGTGGAGGAATTTGCAGACAGAGTTGTGGTCATGCGGGAAGGGAAGATTTTGGAGCAAGGCACAACGGAAGCCGTATTTACTCGGCCTCAGGCGGATTATACCAAACAGCTTTTGCGTTACGCCAATTATGGAAAGGGCAAGGAACATACCCATGGGGGAATTCATTTTCATCATGGTGTGCCCCACAGCCATGAAAATAAAGCACTGACTCCCTTGGTGAGCATAAGGAACTTAAAAAAATATTTTGAACTGGATAAAAAACGGGTGGCCAAGGTACTAGATGGCCTGTCCATGGAGATTTATAAAGGAGAAATTTTAGGAATAGTCGGTCCATCCGGTTGTGGGAAATCTACCTTGGCAAGATGTATTATGGATATTTATTCTCCTACTAGCGGGGAAATTATTTACCATGAGCCATGTAAAAAACAAATGATTTTTCAGGATTCTGCATCGGCCTTTAATGGCAGAATGACCATAAAAAATATTATTGCCGAGCCATTAATGCTTAAGGGCGGGCGAAGAAATCGGCAAGAGGTGGAGGCTAAGGTGTTTGAATTAATGGAACAGGTTGGTTTAGAACGGTCCTTGGCAGAGCGTCATCCTTACGATGTTTCGGGGGGACAGAGGCAGCGGGCGGCCATTGCAAGAGCTTTGATTACCGAGCCCAACTTTATTGTTGCAGATGAACCCATATC
>JAVWKI010000043.1:0-11971 GCA_036638575.1 Anaerovoracaceae bacterium
CGGACGAATGTCCTTGATTCTGCCTTGACCGATTTTGATCAGAACGAAGCTGAGAATGGCAAACATGATCCCGTTGGCGATGGAATAGGTAAATGGCATCATGATCATCGCCAAAAATCCACCTAGGGCACCAGCCATATCTTCTTCAAAATCCATGTCCTTCACGACAGTTACCATGAGCAATCCAACAAAAACCAGTGTTGGTGCGGTAGCAAAGGAAGGAATTGCCAAAAATATCGGTGCAAGCAAAAGGGAAATCAAGAAGAGGCCGGCAGTAAATACTGAGGCCAAACCGGTTTTCCCGCCTACGGCGATTCCGGCACTACTTTCTGCATAGGTGGTTACGGTGGAGGTGCCAAGGCACGCACCGGCAATGGTTCCTAGAGCATCGCTCATTAGTGCGCCGCCTACGCGAGGTAGGTTGCCGTCCTTATCCAGTAAATTTGCCTTTCGCGCCAGTGCCACCAAGGCGCCGGCCGTATCAAACAAGTCCACAAAGAGGAAGGAAAATACAATAACGGCAAATTCCAGTACGTGGTCAAACATATAGGAAAAGTTAAAGCCAAAAAGCACAGGTGCAGCAGGCTTCATGCCACTGGCAAAGCTTGGTAGCAAGGAAGGTGTTTGTTCAGTTACCGTATACCAACCGCTAAATTGTGCCAGGATGCCCAGACCCCAGGTAAATAAAATTCCCCAAAGCACGTAGCCGGTGACGTTGTAGTGGCGCAGGATGGCAATGGTTAGTAGGCCAATCAAGGCCAGTGCCACGGAAGGAGATCGCAGGTCGCCAAGGGCAATGAAGGCCGTTGGATCCGTAACGACGATTCCGGCACCATGTAAGCCGACGATGGCAATAAATAGGCCAATTCCCGCAGTGATGCCCAGCTTTAAATTGTTGGGAATTTTGTTGACTAAGGCTTCTCTGAATTTGCATAAGGATAGCAAAACAAAAATAAAGCCTTCAACCAAAACGGCGGTTAGGGCGATCTTCCAAGGATCCTCTATGCCCGCCTGTGCCAAAGGAATACAGACGGAAAAGGAAAAGTAGGCATTTAAACCCATTCCTGAGGCAAGGGCAATGGGATAGTTGGCAAAGAATGCCATAAATAAGGTTCCCAAAGCTGCGGATACTGCAGTTGCAGTGAAGACAGAGGCGGGATTTAACCCGGCCTGAGACAAAATCGCCGGGTTTACTGCCAAGATATAGACCATAGATAAAAAGGTGGTTAAACCGGCAATGGCCTCTGTTTTTACGTTGGTGTTGTTTTCTTTTAATTTAAATAATCTCTCCATTCAAGTTCCCCATGATATACCCACCAAGATCTAGGCAAGCATAAGTAAATCCAGCATCCTTAACGAGCTTGTTGACTTTGTCCATGATCTCGGCATTACAAAATTTTTCCCGATCTTCGGGAAGTACTTCAATTCGTGCAATTTCCCCATGATGCCTTAGTCGAACCTGCGTAAATCCAAGTTCCTTGAGGGCATGTTCAATTTGGTAAATTGCGGTTAATTTTTCTAAGGTGATGGTTTCCCCGTAAGGAATTCTTGAAGCAAGGCAGGCGTATGCAGGTTTATCCCAAATTTCTACATTCATTGCCTTCAGTGCCAGTCGAATTTCTTTTTTGGTGAAGCCGATTTCTTCTAAAGGACTGAGGATCCCAAGCTCCTTCAGTGCCAGTCTTCCTGGACGGTAATCCTTTGCATCATCTGCATTGGTTCCGTCAAAAATAGGAATATCCATGAGATTTTCCCGCATATCAGAAAAAATACCGTGCTTGCAAATATAGCAACGATCCTGAGGATTATGTGCAAAGGATTGAAACAGTTCATCCTCCATGCGAATCATCAGCTGGGGGATTTCATGCTTTTTACAAAATTCTTTTGCATATTCAATTTCATCCGGAGCAAAGTTTGGACCGGTAACCGTCACGGCAAGGGCAGCACTGCCTAGGACGCGTTTGGCGCAAAGGAGCAAAAATGTACTGTCTACCCCGCCGGAAAAGGCGATGGCTACATTGTGATAAGCGGATAGCTTGTGTTCTAATAGGGCAAGTTTATTCTGCATATTGATTAATTTCATCCTCACAGCTTCTCATGGCATTGATGGTTTCTTCAAACAGCTTGTCTAGCTCCCAGCCCAAAGCTGCCGCACCTTGGGTGATGACATCTCGGTCGCAGCCGGCAGCGAACTTCTTGTCTTTGAATTTTTTCTTTACGGATTTTACTTCCATATCCTTAGTGCTTTTGGAAGGCCGCATAAGGGCGCAGGCACCGATTAATCCCGTTAACTCATCGGTAGCAAAAAGGACTTTTTCCATTTCGTGTTCCGGTGCCACATCACAGCATAAGCCGTAGCCATGAGAAACAACTCCCTGAATTAGCCGCTGGTCGGCGTTAATTTCTGCTAGCAATTCCGGTGCTTTTTTGCAATGCTCTTCCGGCCATTGCTCAAAATCGATGTCGTGAAGTAGGCCCACTAGGCGCCAAAACTCCTTCTCTTCTCCATAGCCCAAAAGATCCGCAAAGTAGCCCATGGTTCCTTCTACGGTCAGTGCATGGCGAAGGTGAAATTCCTCTTGGTTATATTTTTTTAACAGTGCGAAAGCATCTTCTCTGGTAATCGTCATCGTTATTTTTCCTTTCTTTCTTTTTTTGTTGGTAATTGTGCGATAATTACCGCGATAAACATTAAAATGCAACCGATAAGTTCTCTTCCGGTGAAGACCTCTCCCAAGATAAGGTAGCCACTGATTGCAGCAAAGAGGGATTCGGTACTTAAAATAATCGAAGCCACCGTTGCGTTTGCATCTTTTTGTCCTAGTGCCTGGAAGGTGAAGGCGAATCCGGTGGACATGATTCCTACATAAAGTAAGCTTGGCATTGCCATCATGAGTCCATCCATGGTTATTTCTTCTACAAAAAAGGCGATGATTAGGCTGGTGAACCCGGAAACAAAGGATTGGATGCAAACCAGCTTGGATACGTTAACCTTAGGGGCGAAGTGGTCGGTGCACAAAATATGTATGGCCCAAAATAATGCGCCTACCAAAATAATGATGTCGCTAGGTGCAATGGTCAAGGCTTCGGTAATACAAAGGAAATACAGCCCGATAACGCCTAGGCCTACGCCTACCCAATTGGCAATACTTGGTCGATGCTTCAGTACGAAACCAAAGATAGGGACCAAAACAATGTATAGGGTGGTAATGAAGGCAGTTTTCCCTGCATTGGTGGAGACCATTCCAATTTGTTGCAAAACGCCGGCAAAAAACATGACTAAACCACAAATACTTCCTCCGATGAGGATGTTTCGCTTTTCCAGTTGTTTTTCTTCTTGGGTTTTGGCAGGAAGGTTAAGCTTCGCACGCTCTCTCGCAGCAGATTTGTCGGTGAGCATCCCAATAGGGATCAAGACAACGCCGCCGATAAGCATACGCAGTGCATTGAAGTAGATTGGACCGATACCGTCCATACCTGTACGCTGGGCAACAAAAGCAGTTCCCCAAATCATCGCACAAAGCATCAAAAAAATTGAAGATTTTAGTTTCTTGTTCATCTCTTTTTCCCTTTTTCCTCTTGCTATAGTTTAATACGGACCCCTTGCCCATACGCTAGAAATTATAACATATCGTCACCGATTTTGCAGTGCCGTCTGTAAAGTTTTCTTGCCCATTTTCTCTAAAGGCGAAAACCGGAAAATAGGGTGTTGATCTCGTAAAGACGAACCAAAATAAACAGCTGGCTCAGTGCCCCGGGGCTTTCACTGATGCCTAGGATGCTCTTGATCTTATTAATTCGGTAGCGTACCGTATTGCTGTGCTGGAAGATTTTTTCTGCGGTAAGATTGATATTACAGTCGTTGTGGATGTAGGTAATCAGCGTCTTGAGTAAATCTGAATCTCGCTCTCGATCATAGTCTTCCAGTTTCCCAATTAATTCGCTATAATAGGACTGTACCCAGGCATCATTGCGTAAGGGGCAAAGCAACCGATCGATGCCAATTTCTTCAAAATCCAGAACAGGAATATTATCGGAAATTCCGGAAACGGCAGCATAAACACTTTCCTTAAAGGCGGTGCCGATGTCTTGTAGCTTATCCTTGGGACTGCTGATGCCAATAGAAAAGGTATCCTGGGTAAATTCCAAAGATTTTATTAACTCCAAAGCCTTTTCACGCAAGGTTTCGGTGCCAAAGCGATCCGTATAAGTAAGGCTGATTCCTTGAGGGAAAAATAATACGGAATAGCTTGCGGTGGCGGGGGCATTGGGCAATATGCATTTTTCACTGTAACGAGAGGCAAAGGCAGCTACAATTTGGTTGGACTGGGCCCTGTCCTTGGGCATACAAAAACAGGAGATAAGATTATTTTGGAAATAGTGGTTAATATCCTTAGCCAGCAGTTCAATCTCAACCTCCGTAGGGGTTTCGTATAGGATTTTGCGCATTTTTTGTAAGGCCGATAAATTAATATCCCTTGGGGTCAAGGAGCTTTTAATCACAAAGACAATGTCATCAAAATAAATATCGCTAAAAAGAAATAGGGGAATATGAAGCTCGTTGGCATAGTTGATAACACTTTGGGGTAGCTCCTGAAAGTATACGTCCTTAATGGCCAGAGCCGCAATATTTTGTTTCAGCAATATTGGCAATATGGTTTCTAGCTCCTGGGGAGAATCGCGATAGGGAGAAAGGGTGGACACAACAAAATCTCCGGGTTTGAAATTCTTCTCAATGGATTCCCCGGTTTCCCATTCAAAGATGCCGGAGTTTCGTACCTTGTTGTAGAGTCCGCTATAATCCGAAATCAATGAAAATTTTTTAAAGGTAGGATGTGCCAGTAATTCCATAACTGTGATCATAAAAATACCTCCAAAGTAATATTTTTGATAAAACTACCAAAAGTATACCATGAAAATTGGAAAAAGTACATGAAAATAAAGGCGATATCCATTGAAAAACAAGGGGCGTTGTAATTAGTACAATTAAAATAAACTTTTTTTATAGTTATTACACTTGGAAGGAAGGATTATCGTGGTAAAATGAACACATAAATAAGATAATATCTATCCCCAATACAAGATACCCCCTATATGCAAAAGAGAAACTGTTTGACAGTTTCTCTTTTGCCGTTTTTGCGCAAGTGGTTTTGGGGGAAGGAGAGAAAAGAAGCCGTGGAAAATGAACGAAAATTATGATAATATGAAGGAAGCAAAGGAGAGGATGAAATGAATACGTTAATCAGCGGGGGCTGTAAAAATGGGAAGTCCTATTATGCCCAAGAGCTTGCCAAAGACCGGGCCACGGCTGCCGGTGTTCCCTTATATTATCTAGCGACCATGGATCCAAGGGATGAAGAGGATCGCTTGCGAATTGCAAGACATATTGAAGAGCGTGCAGGATGGGGCTTTGTTACCATAGAAGAGCCTTATAGGATTTCCAACTGTCTTTCCGTTGTAGAAACAAAGGGCATTTTTCTTTTGGACAGTGTAACTGCCTTGCTGGCCAACGTGATGTTCGGAAAAGGAAGAAACGAATCAGCTGTAGAAGAGGTTGCAGAGGATTTGCTTTTTTTTGCGGAAAAAACAGGTGGAACGATTTTTGTTTCAGACTTTATCTATGGGGATGGGGTGGCCTATGATGCCTCCACAGAGGCGTATCGCAAGGGACTAGCGCAGCTTGATCGGATGCTGGCAAGGGTATGCCGGGAGGTAATTGAGGTAACCTATGGAGCAAAAATAAGGCATAAGGGAGAAGAGAAAAATGATTAAAGGATTTTTTATGGCCTGGGGCTGCTTCTGTGCAGTACCTTGTCCCTTGAAGCTTTGGGACGAACAGGCACGGAAGTGGATGCTGGCAATGTTTCCCCTAGTCGGTGGTCTCATGGGCCTTGGCTGGTATGGGATTGCCTTGCTGCTGGTCCATTTTTCTGTGTTTCCCGCAATTAGTGGGGTGGTACTTTGTGCCTATCCCTTTTTCGTTTCGGGCTGTATCCATTTAGACGGATTTATGGATTGTAGCGATGCGATTTTGTCGAGAAGAGATCTTGCGAAGCGACAAGAAATTCTCAAGGACTCCCATGTGGGGGCCTTTGCGGTAATTTCTCTTTGTTTCATGTTGTTGTTTTTCTTTGCCGGAGCAGAAGCCATGATCAGCGAGGGAAACCGAGAAAAATTTCTTCTGTTGATTGCAGTGATGCCCTTGGTTCGGGGGGTATCGGCATTAACGGTATTGCTGGCAAAACCCATATCTGCAAGCCAGTATAAGGCTTCCTTTGGGGGCAAACGAAAAATTTATGTATGGACGATTACGATTATTTTGGCGCTGTTTGTCACCGGTGTAAGCTGGTTGCTTCTCAGAGGAGGTCAGGGTAGCCTGGCCATGACCTTGGTGGCTCCCCCTGTGGCAGCAGCGCTGGCCATGACCTACGGAAGACGTTCCCTAGGCGGGATGAGTGGGGATATTTCTGGATATGGCATTGTTTTTGGTGAATTAATCGGAATGCTAACAATCGCATTGGTTTAAAACAAAGGAGCAGAAAATGGTATTGATTTTTGGAGGAGTTTATCAAGGAAAACTGGATTATGCCAAGGAGCATTATGGCGGAACCGTATTTGACTGTAGGGGCACTACGTTGAATTTTGAGGCAAAGATCATCAATGGGCTGGAAAATTTTGTTCGCGCCTGTGTAGCAGAAGGCATGGAAGCGGCAGATTATTTGGCGGAAAACCGACAAAAGCTTGCAGACAAGGTGATCATTTGCAGAGATATTTCGCAAGGGATTGTTCCTATGGAAAAAGAGGAACGTGCGTGGAGAGAGATGACCGGCAGAGCAATGCTATATTTAGGGAAGGAAGCGGAGGAAGTTATTCGCATATTTTGCGGATTGGCACAACAGGTGAAATAATGAAAACACAGATATTTTTAATTCGGCATGGGATTACAGAAGGAAACAAGAAAAAATGGTACTATGGTGCCTCAGATATTCCTCTTGATCCGGAAGGAGAAGAGGAAATTTTAATCTTAAAAGAAGAGGGAATCTATCCGTCTTGTAGTGAGGCGGGTTGTTATACCTCTGGCTTGCTTAGAACGGAGCAGACCTTTTCCTTGATTTACGGCAAAAAAGATCATGGACATTTAGCGGGGCTTCGAGAGATGGACTTTGGTGAATTTGAACGAAAGAGCCATAAGGATCTGATGGGGACCAAGGCGTATGAGCAATGGATTGGAGATGAAACAAGAAGAACACCTCCTCCCGGGGGAGAAAGTGTTCCTCAGTTTAAGCAGAGAATCAGCAAGGCCTTTGCTGATTTCTTACCGGTTCATTGTAGTCAAGGGAATCCTGCTTCAATTATCATCTGTCACGGCGGCGTAATTGCAGCGGTGCTAGACGAATACTTTCCAGAAGATCCAAGGAACTATTTTCAGTGGATCCCCCATCCGGGAAGAGGATATTGTTTGCAGCTTAAAGGGAATAAGATTGTTGACTTCTCTGAACTTTAGACAATTTTGAGTGTCCAGTCCTCTACGTTCCAAACATCAGTTACCCAGTCTTCATAGAAGTCCGGTTCGTGACAAACAATGAGAATGGAGCCTTCATATTCGGTGAGGGCTCTTTTTAATTCTGCCTTTGCCTCCACGTCTAGGTGATTGGTCGGTTCGTCCAAAACTAGCCAGTTGGTTTCCTGCTGCATAAGATCGCAAAGTCTTACCTTGGCGTTTTCTCCTCCGCTGAGTACACGCATTTGTGACGTGATGTGCTCGTTGGTTAGACCGCAATGGGCAAGGGCAGAGCGAACCTCTGCGTTGGTAAATGCCGGATATTTCTCCCAAATATAGTCTAGTGCGGTGATCTCAGAATCTCTGCCTGCCTCCTGGCAATAATATCCGGGAAGGAGGTAGTCTCCTAGCACCGCATTTCCTGACACGGGTTTAATTTCTCCAAGCATGGTTTTGAGTAAGGTACTCTTCCCTAGACCGTTGGTTCCGGTGATGGCAAGCTTGCTTCCTCTCTCTATACTGAAGTTCAGTGGACGGGTTAGGGGAGAATCATATCCGATAACCAGATCCTTACATTCCACAAGGAATTTTCCGGAAGTTCTGCCTTTGCGGAACTGAAACTCCGGCTTTGGCTTCTCCCTTGGTTTTTCCATAATATCCAATTTATCCAAGCGCTTTTGTCTGCTGTTTGCCATGCCTCTGGTGGCAACTCTTGCCTTGTTTCGCGCGATGAAATCTTCCATTTTTTCAATTTCGGCTTGCTGTCTTTCGTAGGCGGCAGCTTCTTGTCGTTCCTTGATTTCGTGCATTCGAAGGAAATTGTCATAGTCGCCGGTGTAACGAGAAAGCTCTCCATCCTTTACGTGGTAGATAACGTTAACCACGGAATTTAAAAATTCTGTGTCGTGGCTGATGAGGATAAAGGCGTTTTCATACTCCTGTAAATATCGTTGTAGCCATTTGATGTGATCCACGTCCAAATAGTTGGTAGGCTCGTCTAGAAGAAGGATAGAAGGATCTTCAAGAAGAAGCTTGGTAAGCAATACCTTGGTTCGCTGTCCGCCACTAAGGTCGGTTACATCTCGATCAAGACCTAGCTCCAAAAGGCCAAGGCCATCGGCAACTTCATTGATCTTGGCATCAATCGTATAAAATCCACTATGCTCCAAAATGTGCTGAATTTCTCCGGCTTCTTCCATTAAGCCGTCAATATCTGCACCTTCAAGACCCATATCATCATAAAGCTTTAGCATTTTTTCGTTTAACTGGAACATATAAGAAAAGGCATCTCGCAATGCTTCTCTAATGGTCGTTCCTGCAGTTAGGGAAGAATGCTGATCCAAATAGCCAACCTTGACATTTTTGGACCACTCTACCGTTCCTTCGTCCGGCTGCAGCTTACCGATAATGATATTCAAAAACGTAGACTTACCTTCGCCGTTAGCGCCGATTAAGCCTACGTGTTCGCCTTTTAATAAACGGAAGGAGGCATCTTCCAGAATGCTTCTGCCTCCAAATCCGTGAGATACATTTTTTACTGTTAATAAACTCATTTTTGCCCCATTTCTGATTTATTGGTAATTTACTTGACTCTTCTTCGATATTTTATGGGGAAAAACGGGAAAAGTCAATATTTTATCTCAATTCCAAGGGTTTTGCCTAGGGCAGATAAGGTTTCCCTTACGGCCTCTTCGTTGGCACTTTCGCCCATGTGTCCAATTCGAATGACCTTTCCGGCAAGAACGTCAAAACAGCCGGCAATCATGATGCCATATTTATCTCTCATGGTAGATAAAATTTCTGTATCTTGACGACCTTCTGGTACACAAATTACCGTAACATTGTTGCTGTAGCCGCTGTTTAAATAAAGCTTCAGTCCTGCATTGGTTAATGCCGTTCTCGTTGCAGCTGCAACTTGTGCATGACGAGAAAAAATATCCGGATCAGCCAATAAATTTTCTACGGCAACGCCTAGTCCTTCAATGTCACTAATGGGCATCGTATAAGGGAACCACTGGTTTTTGTAGTAGTCCTTAAAGGTCAATAGGTTGGCATAGAAGGCAGCAATCGGTGTTGTTCTCTCTTCCATAGCGGTGAAGGCTTCAGGACTTACACCGACAATGGTTAGCCCTGGAGGGGCAGAAAGTGCTTTTTGAGAGCCGCCACAAAGAATATCAATTTGTGCTTCTCTGGCGGAAATTGGTTCGCCGAACATTCCTGCTACCGAGTCAACCACGGTCAAAATGCCGTACTCCTTGAGAATGGGACAAAGCAGCTCTACTGGGTTGAGTACACCACTAGGCGTGTCCATATGTACTAGGGTTGCATATTTAAAGTCATGGTTTTCTTTCAAAAATTGGCGAAGGGCATCAGGGTTGATTGGTTCATGGTAGTCAGAGGTGAAAAAAGTCACCTCTCCGCCATACATGGTTGCAAAATCAGCAAAGCCTCTGCCAAAGATACCGTTATCTAAAACGAGAACCTTGTCTCCCTTTTCCGTTAAGGAAGCACAAGCCGCTTCTAGACCAAGAATTCCCTCTCCGCCCAGAATAAAAATCTCTCCGGGAACGTCTAAGAATTTCTCTAATTTTGCACAAATTTCTCGATAATCTTCATAAAACTTAGGATCTAAATCCGGGTTTGTTGTCTCCTTGCTTCGTGCAAGGCGTACGTTTTCACGAACCGGGGTAGGTCCAGGCGTCATTATTTTATACATTTTAGTACCTGCTTTTTAATTAATCCTGCAAAAGGAATAACGATTACTGCTGCAACACCAATTTGTACCAAGTTCCCTGGGATAGAGGCAATCGGTGCCGCCCAGTTTCCAAAGATAACGGCCTCAGCAGCATAGTAGCCTGCGATCTTGATGGCACAAGCAACAATGATAGAAAGGGTAATGAAGCCGATTCCGGTTCTGCCTTCTGTGATTTTGCCTACTGCATAACCCATTAAGCCAACAATAATAAAGGTGAACGGAGCCCAAAGAAACCATCCGCCCATTAGATCAAATAGTGCCATTCCAAATGCACCGGCGATAGCTCCGGTTTTTTTGCCAAAAATAATAGCAACTAAGAAAAGTGCAACGTTTCCCATATGAATTAGCCCGCCGTTCGCGGCGATAGGAAGTCTTAGATTGATTAGCCAAGTACATAAAAATACTAAAGCGATAGAAATTCCGTTGATGGCTAGAACCAGTGTTTTTGAGTTGGTTTTGAATATAGCCGTTTCTGTTTTTTGCATGATAAATTTTCCTTTCAGTGTTCAATGCTTCAATTGTTTTGGTATTTAAACCTACGGAATTGAGGATACACGAAATCTGTATTGAGAGAAAGATACAAAAATAATTAATTTGAAAAGAACAGATAGGGATAAAAAGAAAAAAACAACAAAAAAATAAAAACTGTACCGAAGTACAGTTTAACTATGCATTTCAAAAATCTCTCCACAGGTAGGACAGGTGACCTTAATTTTTCCTTTTCCGGCGGGGACACGAACCTGCTGCTTGCAAGCGGGACAGTAGTAATAAGCATAAACCGGACCACTTCGCCCGTTGCCCTTAGACTTCCTTGCATACCCCTTGCGGTTAAAGGCGTTTTTGATGTTGAGAAATTTTTCGTTTTCTGCTTGTCGTTTGTAGATATTTCGAGAAAAAACACGAAAAACCAACAAGAAAAACAGTGCTAAACCGATCCAATAAATAAATCTTAGCCGGAACAGGTTTCCAATTAATTCTAAGGCGAAGGACGCGATCATCAAAAATATGCCCAATTGATCAAGGCCATATCTCCCGCGCATAAATTCCATCATCCTATATCTCCAGTTGTTCATTGTTTATCCCCTTATGTATTCGTTGCATTCGTTCATCAATATCCGCCATAGCGCCTGCACAATAGCGAAGCTCTTGGATGGAGGCTTGGTCTAACTCTCCATCTCGTTTATATTTCAGTTCATGTTCTAAGCTGGCCCAAGTATCCATGGCAATGGTTCGGATCTGTATTTCAACGGGAACCTTCTCTGTTCGTTCAGCGAGAAATACCGGAACCAAAATCACCAAATGCAAGCTGCGATAGCCGCTTTCCTTTGGATTTGCAATATAATCTTTTTTTCGCAATAATTCAATATCATCTTGTCGTAGTAGCAATTCGGAAATTCGGTAAATATCATCAATATAATTGCAAATTACACGAATTCCGGCAATATCGGTTAAGGATTTCATGCTTTCAACGGTCATTTCCAAGCCTTTTCTAGAGACCTTTTCAAAGGTACTTTGAATAGACTTTACTCTGCTGACCATATGGTGTATCGGGTTATAATCGTTTTTGACTTGAAACTCATCGTCTAAGATTTCAAGCTTTGTGCTGACCTCTCGAATTGCCGAATGATAAATATTGCGAAGCTCCAAAAACTTTTGTGCTTCTGCGGCAATCGGTTGTAACTCTAAAGGCATTGTCGCAAGATCAATTTTCATTT
>JAVWKI010000044.1:0-10595 GCA_036638575.1 Anaerovoracaceae bacterium
AAGGCCTTAGGTCCTAGTTTAGGCACTTTTTTCAGTTGGTTTCTCGCCGTAAACTTTCCGGTTTCTTCTCTATAAGCAACAATATTTTTGGCAATGGTTCCATTGATTCCCGCAATATAGGCAAGGAGTGATGGCGAGGCCGTATTTAAGTCCACCCCTACACGGTTTACGCAGTTTTCTACCACGTTGGAAAGTTCCCCCTCCAAAAGTTTTTGATTAATATCATGTTGATACTGACCTACACCAATGCTCTTGATGGGTACCTTAACCAGTTCTGCCAGAGGATCTTGTAATCTTCTGCCTAGGGACATGGCTCCTCTGGTCGTCACATCTAGGTCCGGATATTCTTCCGTTGCCAGCTTAGACGCAGAATAAACCGACGCTCCTGCCTCATTAACAATAGTGTAGTGGATTTCTGCTCCGGTTTTTTGGATGAAATTCGCCACCACTTCTTCCGTTTCCCTACTGGCCGTACCGTTTCCAATAACAATGGTATTGATCTTAAACTTATCAATTAATTTTTGCAAGGTCGCTTCGGTTCCGCGAATATCCTTCTTTGGCTCGGTAGGATAAACTGTAGTATAGGCAAGAAGTTTGCCCGTTTCATTGAGCACGGCAACCTTACATCCGGTTCGATATCCCGGGTCTATACTGATAATCCTCGCCCCGTTTACCGGTGGCACCATCAATAGGTTTTCCGTATTTTTTCCAAAGATTTTTACCGCCTCAATTTCCGCCCGTTCCGTTAGTCCATTTCGCATTTCTCGCTCTATGGATGGAGAAATCAACCGCTTGTATGCATCGGTAATGGTTTCCTTGATTTTTTCGGTAAAAATCGATTTCTCGTTGGTAATTACCGCCTTGTTCAGTTCTTCCTCCAAGGCTTCTACCGGTGCTTCCACCTTAACCTTCAGTTTCTTTTCCTTTTCTCCTCGGTTAATGGCCAGCACTCTATGGTTGGGAATGGTCTCAAGCTTTTCACTGTAGTCATAGTAGCCCTCATAGACCGTTTTTTCCTCTTTGTCCACCGCCTCGGTTAGGATTTTTCCCATCTTTATGGTTTTTTCTCTGACCATCTGGGTTAAATCCGGATCATCGGCAATCATTTCTGCGATAATGTCACAGGCTCCGGCTATGGCCGCTTCCTCTGTTTCTACCTCTTCAGACAAGAACGCCTTTGCTAGGGCAGCAAGGCTTCCCGTCTCTTCCTGCTGTGCCCAAAAGGTTAAGGCAAGAGGTTCAAGCCCTCTGGCTCTGGCCTTTCCTGCTCTGGTGGTCTTTTTTTGCTTAAATGGCTTGTATAAATCTTCTACACGTTGGAGTACCTGAGCTTCCAGAATTTCGGTCTTTAGTGCTTCTGTAAGCTTCCCTTGTTCCTCAATTAAGCGAATAACTTCTTCTTTTCTTTCCTCAAGGCCTCTTAGATAAGCTAAACGCTCATCTAGGCTTCTCAGCTCCACGTCAGACATTCCGCCGGTAATTTCTTTTCTATAACGGGCAATGAAGGGGATTGTGTTTCCCTCATCAATAAGCGCTACCGTTTTCTCCACCTGGGAGATCTTCAACCCCAGCTCTTGTGCTAATTTTTCTATTATGTTCATCTACCTCACACCTTTAACTTTTCATTGATAAAATAATCAATATCTCCATCCATTACACTTTGCACATTTCCTACTTCTGCCCCGGTTCTATGATCCTTGACCATAGTATAAGGATGGAATACATAAGAACGAATTTGACTTCCCCAGGTAATTTGACTGTAATCTCCCTTTAGCTCCGCCAAGTTTTCTTTATGCTCCTGCTCTTTTAATTCAATCAGCTTGCTCATGAGCAGCTTCATTGCCGTATCCTTGTTTTGGTGCTGTGACCGCTCGTTTTGACAAGATACCACAATATTTGTAGGAATATGGGTAATTCTAATGGCAGAATCCGTCTTGTTTACGTGCTGTCCACCTGCTCCACTAGAGCGGAAGGTATCAATACGCAGATCATCCGGCTCAATTTCTACGCTAATATCCGCATCAATTTCCGGAACAACATCCACCGAAGCGAAGGAAGTATGCCTTCTTCCAGAGGAGTCAAAAGGGGAAATTCTCACCAGTCGGTGAACGCCTTTTTCGTTTTTCAAGTAGCCATAAACATTCTCTCCTTCAATCAAAAGGGTTGCGCTGTTAATGCCGCCCTCCGCATCATCTTGGTAGTCCATGACCTTTACCTTATAGCTTTTTCTCTCTGCCCATCTTACATACATGCGGTAAAGCATCTGTGCCCAGTCCTTGGCATCGGTTCCACCGCTACCACCATGGATAGAAAGAATTGCGTTGTTTCCGTCGTATTCTCCGGTCAACAAGGTTTTAATTCTCATTTGCTCAAACCGCGTAAGATAGCCATCATAATCCTGCTTGATTTCTTCTGCCATCGCTTCATCTTCTTCCTCTTCCGCAAGAGAAATCATAATTTCCATATCTTCTAGCGTCTGTTCCAAAGCCTGGTACTCCCCTAGTTTATCTTCCAATCGTTTCTTTTCCTTTAGCACCTGCTGTGCATTCTCTTGATCCGTCCAAAACTCTGTTTGGTGGGTTTTTTTCGTAAGTTCCTCTATGGTTTCCTTGAGCCCAGCCGGGTCAAAGAGACTCACCTACCTCTTCAAGAGCCATTCTCAGCTCCGGCAATTCATATTTAATCCCATCTAACTGAATCATTTTTTCACCTACTCATCTCTTCCGCAACAATGCTTATATTTTTTTCCGCTTCCGCAAGGGCAAAGATCATTTCTTCCTACCTTGGGTTGATCCCGCTTCACCGGTTCTTGTCTCTTTTCTCTTTCCGGAATATTCTGCTGTCCGGGAAGCTCTTCACCCGCAAATCCTTGCTCTCCTTCAAATTCCGCCTTCATTTCTTCCCCTCTACCAAAGACTTCTTTTCTCTCCGTAGTGGTGTGTACAGTTACGTTGTAACAGAATTTTACGGTTTCTTCCTTAATTGCGGCAATCATTTCTTCGAACATGTCAAAGCCTTCTGTTGCATAAGCCCCTGCCGGATCCTGGCCGCCAAGACCTCTAAGACCGATACCGCTCTTTAGCTGATCCATGGCATCAATATGATCCATCCACTTATTGTCTACAACACGGATTAAGATCATTCGCTCAAGATCTCGCATTCTTTCCAGTCCGATTTCCTGTTCCTTCTCTTCATAAAGCGTTCTAAATGCCTCACGAACATCTTCTCTTAACTGTTCTGCCGTTAGTCCATGTAGCGCATCTTGGCTGTAATGAACCCCGGTGAACCGTTCACAAATCTTGGTCAAATTATGATTTAAGGTATCTAAATCCCATTCCTCCGGATATTTTGCTTCCAGAACAATCGGGTCAATATCTGCATCAATTAGCTCATCACTCATGTTGGCAATGTATTCCTTCAAATCCTCACCAAATAAAACCATTTTTCTTTGGTCATAGATGATCTCTCTTTGCTTATTCATTACATTGTCATATTGCAATACATATTTACGAATGGAGAAGTTTCGTCCTTCCACCTTTTTTTGTGCGTTTTCAATACTTCTGGTGATCATCTTTGCTTCGATGGCTTCATCCTCAGAAACACCAAGCTTATCCACCACAGTCTTCATTCTTTCCCCACCGAAGAGACGCATTAGCTCGTCTTCAAGGGAAATACAAAATTGAGTCGAACCCGGGTCCCCTTGTCGTCCTGAACGTCCTCTCAGCTGGTTGTCAATACGTCTTGACTCATGCCGTTCTGTACCAATGATGCAAAGACCGCCTAGCTCTCGAACACGTTTTTGTTCATCTGCACGTTCTTGCTTATATTGTTCATGTAAGGCATTAAACCGCGCTCTTGCCTCCAGGATTTTTTCATCTTCTGTCGGAATCAAGGTTGAAGCATAAGCAATGGTTTCTTCGTCAAAGCCTTCTTTTTCCAAATCCTTCTTTGCTTCAAACTCCGGATTTCCGCCGAGGATAATGTCCGTACCTCTACCGGCCATGTTGGTTGCAATGGTAATTGCCCCTTCTCTTCCTGCCTCTGCGATAATCGCTGCTTCCTTTTCATGCTGCTTCGCATTAAGCACCTTAAAATCCTTCACGCCTCTCTTTTTTAGTAGGTCTGCAATCAATTCAGATTTTTCGATAGAAATCGTACCCACCAATACAGGCATTCCGATTTCATGGGCCTCGCAAATTCGATCCACAATGGCCTTATATTTCCCGCGTTCGGTTCCAAAGATAGCGTCCTGCAAGTCGTTACGAACAATATCCTTATTTGTCGGAATTACCACAACGTCCATGTTGTAAATATCTCTAAACTCCGTTTCCTCCGTCTTGGCCGTACCGGTCATTCCCGCAAGCTTCTGATACATACGGAAATAGTTTTGTAGGGTAATGGTCGCCAAGGTCTTGGACTCAGATTTTACATGAACGCGCTCTTTTGCTTCAATGGCCTGATGTAAGCCGTCACTGTATCGTCTTCCGAACATCAGTCTTCCTGTAAATTCATCAACGATAACTACCTCGTCATCCTTCACGATGTAGTCAATATCTCTGTGCATAATATATCTTGCTTTTAAGCCTTGCATAACATGGTGGTTAATTTCCATGTGCTCCGGATCAGAAAAGTTGTCAATTTTGAAGAATGCTTCGCATTTTTCCACCCCTTCTTCGGTAAGAGAAATCTGCTTGTCTTTTTCTTCTATTTTATAATCCTCTTCTTCCCTTAAGCTTTTCACAAACCGATCGGCAATGCTGTAAAGCTCAGTGGACTTATCTCCCTGTCCGGAAATAATTAGTGGCGTTCTGGCTTCATCGATCAAGATAGAGTCCACCTCGTCCACAATGGCGTAATTTAGCGGTCTTTGCGTCATATCTTCCTTATAGATAACCATGTTATCTCTTAGGTAGTCAAAGCCGTATTCATTGTTTGTACCATAAGTAATATCTGCCTTATAGGCATCTTTTCTTTCCTTGTCACTGATTCCGTGAATCACACAGCCCACACTCATTCCCAGGAAGGTGTAGCATTTTCCCATCCATTCGCAGTCACGCTTAGCCAAGTAGTCATTGACCGTTACCACGTGAACGCCTTTTCCCTCTAGGGCGTTTAGATATACCGGCAAGGTTGCCACCAAGGTTTTTCCTTCACCGGTTTTCATTTCCGCAATTCTACCCTGATGTAAGGCCACACCACCGATTAACTGTACACGGAAATGCTTCATTCCAAGAGAACGCCATGCCGCCTCCCTACATACCGCAAAGGCTTCCGGCAACAAATCATCCAAGGTTTCTCCCTTAGCTAGACGCGCTTTAAATTCCGGCGTTTTTGCCTTTAGCGCTTCATCGCTAAGCTGCTGCATTGGCTCATCCAATGCCACAATTTTGTCCACAATCTTTTCAATTTTTTTCACTTCTTTTACATTCAGATCTCCAAAGATCTTTTCCATTAGTCCCATTTATAAGTCTCCCTTCTTATTCCCCACTTCTTCCTCTTCAGGAATTGTTTCCACTGCAATATTTATTTCCAAGGCCTTTTTGTCTGTTGCCTTGGTTACCCTTCCCTTGAATTTCTGTCTACCGTGACGGTATTCAAAAACATCTCCTTTTTTGGGTAGCTTATCCAGGCACTGCACAACCCAGCCATTAACCGTATTGGCATCAACCTCTTCATCTATTTCAAAAAAATCAAAGACCTTGGTTAAGGATGCGTTACACATAACGCGATAGCTTCCGTTTTGGAGCAAGGTTACTTCTTGGCTCATAATGGCATCATGCTCATCATAAATTTCTCCAACAAGTTCCTCAATAATATCCTCCATGGTCACCAGTCCCTCTGTACCACCATATTCATCTACAATGATGGCAATATGGGTTTTCATGGCTTGCAGCTTTTTCAACAAGGCCGCAATTTTCATTGAGCCTGCAACAAAGACAACGGGCTTCACAAAATCTGAAATCGTCTTGTCGCTGCCATAAATGTAATTGTGAAAATCCTTTTGGTTCAATACGCCCAAAATTTTGTCCATATCGTCTTCGTAAACCGGTAACCGAGAAAATCCAGTTTCCTTAAATAGCTCCGAAACTTCCTCTTCCGTATCTTCTAAATCTATCGCTTCCATATCCACTCTTGGCGTCATTACTTCCTCTGCCGTCAGCTCATTAAATTCAATTGCATTTTGAATCAATTCGCTCTGGTCCGATTCAATGGCACCCTCAGTTTCTGCCTCCTCGACAATGGTAATTAATTCATCCTCGGTAATGCTTCTACCGCCATCCACCTTGAATAGCTTGGCGATTAGCTTTTTCCACTGTACAAAGAAGAAGTTCACCGGGGTAAGTAACACCATAAATCCCTTAATAATGGGCGCAGAAAACATGGCGAAGCTCTCCGGGGCCTCCTTGGCCAAACTCTTCGGGGAGATTTCTCCAAAAATTAAAACGACGATGGTAATAACGATAGTTGAAATCGTCGGTCCCATGTCTCCGTAAAATCGAATAAACAATACTGTTGCCACAGACGTCATTGCAATATTAACAATGTTATTTCCAATTAGAATCGTCGACAAGAGTTTGTCGTAATTCTCCGACAGCTTCAGTACCCGCCTTGCACGAAGATTTCCGTCGTTCGCCAGGTTCTTAATCTTGATTCTGTTTACTGATGTGAATGCAGTTTCCGTCGCCGAAAAATATGCTGATAAGATCACAAGTAAAATAATGGCCCCAAGTGCCGTAATACTGTGATTGTCCATTGATTCTCATTCCTCCCTAGAATTGCCCATTCAATAGGCATTAATTACTTCGTATTATATCTTATTTTTTTGGAAAATAAAAGGGAATTCGCAAGCATTTCTCGGGAAGTCACCCTTCCGTGGGCCGGCAAAAAATACCGGCACCCGGTTTCAAGTAAAACTTCCCAAGAAGGAACCACTTTTTCCCCCTCATCGGCAACCGAAAGGGTCACCCGATTTCTCCAAGGATGTAGAACAAAGGCATCTCCGATAATTGCCGCATCTTGTTTTACCACAACACTAATGCTATCTACCGTATGCCCTTCTGTTCTTACTATCTGTACATCATCCGCCTGAAAAATACCTTGAAAATCCTCAAAAACATCCCGAACATCCACACAGGACTCATACTGAGAAAAGGCCTTTGCCGGAAATTTTGTTTCAACGGCATAGACGATCTTACCAAAGATATCCGTACCCTTTGGCGCAACCCATCTCCCTGCCTGCAAACCGGCTATGCCCTCTGCCTGAGCAAAAATTGGACAGCCAAATCGCTTTTGTAGGTAGGCAGCATTGCCCGTATGGTCTCCATGATTGTGGGTAATGATCAGTCCGTCAAGACGAGTAATTCCCAAGGTTTCCAGTCCCTTCACCAGAATTTTTCGCTCAGACTTCACCCCAGCATCCACAAGCACTGCCTTCTGACCACCCAAGATCAAGTAGCAATTGCATCGAAAATTACCCAAACGATGTATCCGAAATTCATCTTTTTCCCATATCTGCATATTGCCCTCTTTCCTCACTCTACTGCCGTAGATCCCTTAAATACCAGTCTTTTTTGCCATATCGCTATTTGCCGATATAATGAATGCGCGCCCCATCAAACCGATCAATTTGGGTTCTTTCCTTCGTTTTATATCCGCAAGGGACAATGGCAAAGGCTTCCAGATTTTCCGGTAAGTCCAAAACCTTCCTTACCCAAATCATTCGATACTCCAAGGGTGCCACACCAAGCCACACCGCTCCTAGATCAAGCTCTTCGGCCTGAAGCAAGATGTTTTCCGTTGCCGCACTTAAATCAATTTGTGCATATTCAGGCACAGGTGCATCGGTTCTATAACAAGGGACAATAGCAACAGTCGCATTTGCGGTACACCCGGCATAAGGCCCGCATACCGATAACTGCTGTAGCTTGTCCTTATCCCGCACCACATAAAACTCCCATGGTTGCTGATTCTTTGCCGAAGGCGCTGCCATAGCCGCTCTAAGAAGCATCTCTATTTTTTCCTCTTCTACCCGTTTATCCAAATATTTTCTTACGCTTGTTCTTCGAAATATACTATTCATTTTCTTCTCCCTATTCCCTCCCTCTTGACAGATGGGATTACTTATATTAATATACAGAGGTTAAAATTCGTCGTGGACTTTTATGGACAATGTCATCTTTTCGCCACACAGTTATTGAGAAATAGCCGTGTGGTTTTTTTATGACCTTGCCTCCCTTTTCGTCCCCTCATTTCGTAGTAAATCAACAGGAGGTACACCCCTTGAATCAAACTTATATGAAAGATAACTCTATTTTCCCTCTGGTTTTGACCATGTCTTTGCCGATGATTATTTCAATGCTCGTCAATGCAATGTACAACATTGTTGACAGCTATTTTGTGGCACAAATCAGCGGTAATGCAATGACTGCACTATCTCTGGTTTTCCCTTTACAAAACCTTGTTAATTCCGTCGCCATCGGCTTTGGCATCGGAATCAATGCCGCAGTAGCCTTCTTCCTTGGCGCAGAAAAAAGGGAGGCTGCCAACGCTTCCGTGCGCAAAGGATTAATCTTAAGTGGGCTCCACGGAATTCTCCTCACCGGAATTTGCATCTTTGGTGCATCACGTTTCATTTCATTATTTACCACAAATTCGGAAATTCTCACCTATAGTTTGGATTATTCCTACATTGTATTTGCCTTTTCCCCTATCGTTACACTAGGTGTTTCCCTTGAAAAAATATTCCAATCCGTAGGCCGAATGAAAATATCCATGCTCAGCATGCTTTGCGGCTGCATTATCAATATTATCCTTGACCCAATTTTTATTTTTGGGCTAGGCTTTGTTCCGGAAATGGGCATAAAAGGTGCTGCCCTTGCTACCGGCATTGGCCAGCTTTCCACCCTTGCCCTATACATTTACTTTTTCAAAAAAATACCGCTGCCAATACAGCTGGTCAAAACTCCCCCTGCTTCTACCTATCATGACAGATCAGAATACAAAACGGGAGATATTTATCGTAGGCTCTATCTGGTGGGTGTTCCTGCAACCCTTAACCTTGCGCTACCATCCCTTCTCATCACCGCACTAAACGGAATTTTGGTGGAATTCTCGCAAATTTATGTGCTAATTCTTGGCATCTATTATAAACTGCAAACCTTTATTTATTTCACCGCCAGCGGAATCGTTCAGGGCATCCGTCCTCTTGTCGGCTACAATTATGGGGCTGGCAGACCGGATAGAGTCCGTAAAATTTTTCGTATTTCTCTGGCCTTAGCTGCACTGATTATGGCAGTAGGAACGATTCTGTGCTTTTTGATCCCTGAAGAAATTCTAAGGCTATTCTCTTCCGATCCGGAAACCATTACAGAAGGCGCGCTTGCCCTAAGGTTTATCAGCATTGGCTTCATCGTCTCCGCAATGTCCATCATCGCCAGCGGAACCTTTGAAGGCCTTGGCCAAGGTATCCCTTCCCTAATCATTTCCCTGATTCGCTTTATCGTCATCATCCCCATCGCCTTCCTTCTCAGCCGGCCCTTTGGCGCTTCCGGAGTATGGCACGGGTTTTGGGTTACCGAAATCTTGGCGGCTGCCCTCTCCTTCTTGCTGATACAACGATTTTTCAACAAATCACTCCACAAAATTGTATCATAATCTGTGCTAGATTTCATCCCTTAGTTCTACACTTTCCCAATATGCAAAGATAGCCCGCACAAGAGATATTGTGGGGGCTATCTTTATGTCTTTTTGTCAAATATCTTATGAAGTTGGCTATCGGCTTATCGTTCTTCTCTTCCTTGCACCTATTCCCAGGGCAACCATAGCGCCCAATGCGATTATTGCACTACCTATTCGCCAACCAGCATTTAGTCCATCACCTGTTCCCGGAGTGTTTGTCTTGATTTTTTCTGTTTTTCCAGGAGCCAGTGGCTTATCCTTATCGGTAACAGTAAGCTTGTTTCCTTCTGCCGTTACCTTGTCTCCTTCTGCCTTCTCAATGACTACGACCTTTCCGTCCTTGTCCACGGTAAAGCGAATGTCCGTAACAGCTAAGTAGCCTTCCGGTGCGCTTTCCTCATGGAACAGGTAAGTTCCCGGTTTAAGCTGCAGTACTTTTTCCTTATCTGTAGAGGTCCATTCTGCGACCTTGGTGTTTCCTTCATCAAAGATCTGAATCTTTGCCCCAGGTAGTTCCTTTCCTCCTAGATCCACCTTGCTAAAGACTACGTCCTTGGCCTTGTAGTCATCCACCATGACGATGAGGTTTCCTTCCCCTCCTCCAACGGTTACATCGGTAGAGGTTACCTTTCCATCCTTGTCCACGGTAAAGCGAATATCTGTGGCGATTTCATAGCCCTTCGGTGCACTGACCTCATGGAACAGGTAGTCTCCTGCTTCTAAGCTAAATTCATGGGCAGTTCCATCAGAAACCCAAGTTTCCAATACCTTTCCTGCTCCGTTCTTTAACTCAATGGTTGCGCCCTTAAGCTCTGCTCCTGCAATATCCGTCTTGCTCAGCTTCACCTTAAACTTTTCTGCCGGCTTATCCTTATCGGTAACAGTAAGCTTGTTTCCTTCTGCCGTTACCTTGTCTC
>JAVWKI010000044.1:10695-11818 GCA_036638575.1 Anaerovoracaceae bacterium
TGTTTCCTTCATCAAAGATCTGAATCTTTGCCCCAGGTAGTTCCTTTCCTCCTAGGTCCACCTTGCTAAAGACTACGTCCTTTGGGGTTATGGTATTGTCAATTCTTCCGGAAATCAAGCTCTGCATGCCCTGCGTATCCGAAACATATAAATCCACCACAAAGTTGTCTGGCACTTCATTGTTTGCCTCTAGCAACTTTCTTAAAATATTTCTTTCTTTGGCCGAGGAAGAAAATCCATTTACACTATTATCAATATTCATGCCCGGCCCACCATCGGTATATGCCCATAGTGCGACTTGGGTTGCTCTTCTGAATTCAGACAGCTTTATTGCATCATCTCCACTATTGAATCCTGATCCATTGGTTTCATACCCGTTGTAAACAATCTGTCTTACTTTTTTATTAAACGCTTCTTTTGGTATGGCTGGGTTATCTGCATAAGAATAGATATCTGAAACATCCATTTTTCGCTCATACCTAGCTCTCACCAAAACACTATCAAAACCCGCATTTATAAAGGTTATTTCCGGCGGCATAGCCTGGTGTGAATTAAAACAATAACCAATAGCTGAATTCGCGCCGGTATCCTTACTGGTTTCTTGGCGAATAAACAGTGCACTTGAATAAACGTCCCAATTATCCCCGCTGTGACGAAATCCGCCATTTGTAAATGCCTGATATTTTGTGGTATCTACCGTCGGACTATTGTCTGCGTGTACCGTCATACTCGGAAATACATTTACAATAGAGAATACCGCAATCATTATTGCCATAAACTGATGTAGCCATTTCCTTTTTTTAGATTTTTTTCCTTCTTCCATATTCTACTCCTTCCATCCTCTTCTCTTATTCTTCGCTTCATGAAGGCAACCAATAACATTTTGCCCTTCTCATCAACTTGATGGATAGTTTGGCTTGAGAAGCACATAGAACGGAGAGTTGCTTCCCTCGTTTCCCAAAGCCCAAGTAAACTTTAAGTTCTAATGTAAACCGTTTCATTTACCTATCCGTTTAGTATGATACTCCCTCTTCCGTTGCAAAATCGTGTACACTCAGCAAGATTTTCCTTATTTTTGCCTTCACTTGCGAAGTTATTTACTCTGCAAGGCACACCTCCTTCC
>JAVWKI010000045.1:0-1252 GCA_036638575.1 Anaerovoracaceae bacterium
CGTAAATGAAATCTCCCCGCCACTTCCTGGCGAGGAGGAATTTTACGCTTCCCTCAAGGCTGCCATCAATGAAAAAACGCCCATTGGCTGTACCGGCTGCGGTTACTGCCTACCTTGCCCTTTTGGCGTGGATATTCCAGGATGCTTTCGCTGCTTCAATGTAAGCGGGCAGGATGGATATTTTAAGGGCTTCAAGGAATATATTATGGTGACCTCCTTCGGGCGAAAAAATAGCAACGGAGGGAAATGCACCGGTTGTGGCAAGTGCAAGAAAAACTGCCCCCAGTCCATTGACATCCCTGTGGAGCTTAAAAAAGTCAAAGGCAAATTTGAACACTTTATCTACAAGATTGCCAAGGCCTATATTCGGCGAAGGCTATAAGGCCATAACCCTAGTTTTAAGGAGCAAACAAGATGCATTATGTCTATATTTTAGCTTGCGCAGACGGCACCCTTTATACCGGCTGGACAACGAATATTTCCGCACGCCTAGCTACCCATAACAAGGGGAAGGGTGCAAAATACACCCGGGGACGCCTTCCGGTTACTTTGGTTTACCACGAAGCCTTTGAAGATAAATCCTCCGCACTAAAAAGGGAGCATGCCATAAAAAAATTGACACTCTCCCAAAAATTAGACTTAGTCCGTTCCGGAAAAGCCCCATCCCCAATGGAGACGGCACCTTCCCGATCCTCTATTTAATTGTTTTTCCTTCTACTCCTCTTCCTTCACCGAAGAAAAATCGAAATCTAAGCTTTTTTCTAGCAGCTTTGCCGCTGCCTCTTTGTATTTCTTGGATAAAACCCCTAAGGAAGCCATAATATAATCATTGTCCACTAAGATTTTTGCCGTTTCTGACGGGAATAGCTTCATTCCTCTGCCATTATTTTTGGCAATTTTTTTCATTAGCTCTACTCGTCTAGGCAGTCTAGTCAGGGCGCCTCCGGTTCCTACGATAAATTTCACCTGGGTAAGATCCTTCCCTTCGGCAACTGTCGTTCTTCCTGATGGTCCATAAATATGTCTTATGGTTCCGGCATGACGTTCTACTCCCCGAAGAACCGCTTCCTCTGCCAACCGTTCTACTAGCTTGATTTCCTCCTCAGTTTTGGGGATGGCAACATACTGTTCAAGGGCTTTGTCCACATCAATGTCTTTAAGATCCTTTCGGAATTGCTCTTCTCCTATAGATTCAATGACCTTCATTTTGTTTACGTAAAGGCCTAGATCTCCCTCTACTGTACGTTTTGCC